>JABGUO010000462.1 GCA_018646565.1 Opitutia bacterium
CCTTTATCAGAGTTTGTCAGAACAGAAGAATGGATTGTGCGCGAAGTGGAATCCATTCCCTTTCAATCCCCTCCTCCACCCAAAACGAAATTAGAAAAAAAAGTGGAGGATTTAATTGAAAAACAATCCACTCCACGCCCCCTGCAATCCACCCCTCTTAAAGTAAAGATTGAAACATTATCTCCCAACTTGGAGGTGGGCCCGGGTGATTTTAAGGCGGCGTTCTCACTTCGTGACTACAATCCAGTGGCGAGTGGGTTGGAAGGTGAATTGGTCTTTGCATTACACGAACTGGATCGAACCCCCAATGTTCTTAAAAGAGGCTCCCTTTTCTACCCTCCTCATTTGAAAAGAAGAGGACTGGAGGGTGAGGTTAAGTTATTGGTGCAAATTAATGAGAAAGGGAGAGTGAAAGTATTAGAAGTGGTTTCATCCACCCATCCAGATTTCAATGAATCATCAATAAAAGCCGCGGAAGGTTCCACCTATGAAGCACCGAAAAGAAATGGTGAAGCGGTACAGGTCCAGTTTTATTTACCCATTCGATATAGTTTACTTAATCTATGAAAAAGATATTTTTTTACTGTAGTTGCATCCTTTGTTTTTCTTTCTTGATTGCCGTGCCTCCCACGCATGAACTAACTGCTGACTTTTGGAATAGTCCCAGTTTTGTCCGCAGTTTTATGGGAGACTATGGATTTAGATCTGAGGTAGAACCCAAGATAAGTAAGAGTGAACAATCAATCCTTCAGGAGGTGGTTGCGAAGGCAGAGAACCAATTGGAGGATGCAATTATTTATCTGGAAAAGAAAATAGAGGATAAATCGAGTGCTGCATTACATTTTGCTTTGGGAACAATGTACTACCAAAACGGACGACTGACTCGATCTGAAGAAAGTTACAACCTTGCAATTAAGAAATTCCCCTCCTTTTTAAGAGCCTATAAAAATCTCGGATTTGTAGGGTTAAGTTTGGGCAATTTTGAAAGTGCGGCAAAAAACTTGTCTCGATCGATTAGTCTGGGTGAAGGGGATGGAGTTACCTATGTGGCACTGGGCTACTGCCACTACATGCGGCAACGATTTATGTCAGCAGAAAATGCCTACCGGATGGGAACACTGCTTTCCCCGGATAGTAAATATGCCCAAAATGGTTTAGTGAACTGCCTGATTGAAACAAGCCGGTTCCCGGAAGCACTTGCCCTGCTGGATGAATTATTGGCCACACAACCGGAGGATGTCATTTGCCATCGAGCTCGGGTTCACGCACTCCAGGGGTTAGGAAAGGAAAGGGAGGCTGCGGTGGCGATGGAAACTCTGAAAAGAATGGGTCATTTAAAAACCCAGGACCTCCTTAATTTAGGGGATCTTTATCATAATTTAAATCTCTACGAACTATCTCTTCAGAACTATCAACTTGCCATTGAAAAAAAGGAAAGAATTTCCCTTCACAGATATGTGCGTGCGGCCAGTATATTGATGAACAGAGCCTCTTATGAGGATTGTTTTCAATACCTCGAAAAAATTCAACAAATATTGGGTTCAAATTTTACTCCGGAGGACGAAAGAAAAGTGTTACTACTGAAAGCAGAGGTCTTGCAAGCAACTGGACAAACGAAAGAATCGACTGCCATTCTTCGAAAAATAGTGGAAATGCACCCATTGGAAGGAAAAGCTCTTATCATGCTTGGACGACATGCATGGCAGGACAAGGATTATGTGCTCGCAAGTCTACACTTTGAACGAGCCAGTAAAATTGATGAATTCGAAGCCCCTGCATTGATCGAACATGGGAGGATGATGGTAGGAATCCGAAATTATGAAAAAGCAGTTCGGCTTCTTGAACGTGCAGAAGATATTGACCCTCAACCCAGAATCAGCCGATTTCTCGAATCTATTCGCAATTTGCTACTAACCGCTCGGGTTCGACTATAAAAACGAAAGAGAAGCGACTTGCAACGCATCAACATATCATGATATGTTGATATGAAAATGAAAAAAGGAACTTCAATTTCGGAATTCTTCAAAAGTAAGAAACCCATTTTCTCGTTGGAATTTTTTCCTCCCAAAAATGATGCCGGGGGAGAAAGGATTCTCAAAACTGCCGGTATACTCAAACCATACAATCCAGATTTTGTTTCGATCACTTATGGTGCTGGGGGGAGTACCCGGGAGACCACAATGCAATATGCACGAATTCTGAAAAATGATTTTGGATTTGAAGTAATGCCTCATTTAACCTGTGTCGGACATACTCAGGATGAACTACTCAAAATCCTTGAGGATTTCTCGGAGGAAGGATTCTGTAATATTATGGCCTTGCGCGGCGACCCTCCCCAGGGAGAAACTCAATTTCAACCTGTCAAAGGAGGTTTATCTTTCGCCACAGAACTGGTCGCACTGATAAGAAAATATTTCCCCCACTTTGGAATTGGCGTGGGGGGATACCCTGAAAAACATCCTGAATCTCCCAGTAAAAAAGAAGATTTGTATCACCTGAAAGAAAAAGTCGATGCCGGTGCAGACTTTATTACGACTCAACTATTTTTTGATAATGAAGTCTATTTTCAATTCGTAAAAGATTGTAAAGCCAATCAAATCGATATCCCTGTACTCCCTGGCTTACTGCCCGTTTTATCAATGGGACAGGTGCAAAGATTTTGCAAAATGTGTGAAGCAACGCTACCAGACCCACTCAGAGATAGATTGCAGGAATCGACCGAGGCAGATCAGCCTGGCGTTGGTTCAAACTGGGCAAAAGAACAGGTAAAGGAACTTCTCGACGGAGGTGCCCCCGGCTTTCATCTCTATGCACTTAATCAATCGGCAGCGAGCGTGGAAATCCTCGAAGGAATCAAAGCATAATTATACAGCAGGTTAGAAACCTGCGACTTCGATAATCTCGGCTTTTTCCTTGAGTTGGTCGAGAAATTTGTCGAATTTGGTATCTTTCCTTCTTTCTCCGAGGTACTCAATTATTTTTTCTTTCACCTCACTGAAAGGGGTTAATTGAGCTTCCTTACGATCATGTAATTGTATGATATGAATCCCGAATTGAGTTTTAATTGGCTCGCTGATATCCCCTGGTTTTAATGCAAATACTGCTTTTTCAAACGGTTCCACCATCCGCCCTTTTCCAAAGGTACCCAAATGACCATCATTTTGTGCATCATCTGATTCCTCTTGGACTGCCTCTTTAAAGTCTTTTCCTCCGATAATTTCTTTCCTTAGTGTTATTATCTTTTTCTCTGCTTCTTCAAATTCATCCTCTGTCTTTGCCATTTTTAAAATATGCGACGCAGTAACCGTCACTTCAGTCTCAAATAAATCAGGCCTTGCCTCGTAGTATTTCTGGGCCTCTTTCTCAGAAACCGGCTCACAGGTAGTCTCCTCTTCAAGCAACTTGTTAAATTGACACTGGCTAATGATTTCCTTTTTCAGGTCATCCTGAGTCTTGATTACCGGGTGCTTTCCCTTGGAAAATGCCTTCTTACCCCCATTTTGACTAATCCATTGCTTCATGCCCAAGCTTACCTCCTCCGCATCAATTTCATAGCCCCGGGTTTGGCTTTCCTGCCCCATTAGAGACTGATCAATCATTCGGTCCTTCGCCAAGTCCAATGCCGCTAATTGGATAACTTCTCGCGGCTTGCCCGGCATTGACTTTTCAACCTGTTCGAAAAGAGACTGCGCCTGTCTTTCAATCGCCCAATCTGGAATAATATGTTCATTTACTTTAACTGCCATGCTGCTTTCCCTAACTTGAATATGAAAAAAGAACAAGTCCGAACAGTACATCCAGAGTTTTAAAGCCGACCCTATCTCAATTTAGTCTCAATAAAATTGACCCGATTTATAAAGGTGTTTAAGTAATGGAATAACTTAATGAGTATTATTTTTTAAATAATGAAACTTTGTGACAAGGAAACATGGGAAAGTTTTTCCGACTTTCTTTCTAGCAAGGGCTTGCGGGTGACTGGGCAACGAAAAGGAGTACTGGAAGCATTGTTTCGCCAATCCGGCCACTTTACTGCGGACCAACTGTTACAGGATGCACAAAATTTAGATGAAACTGTATCCCGAGCTACAGTGTACAGAAACCTCCCCTTACTCGTTGAAAGTGGAATTATCCGGAAAGTTGACATTGGAACCGATAATAAATTTTACGCCCTCAATGGAAGATCAGATACATTTAAAGCACAGGTGGTATGCTCAAACTGCAATAAAATTTTCGATATTGAAGCCCCTTTCCTGGAATGGTACGGAAAAACAGTTTCAGAAAAATTGGGTCTAGATGTGAAGGACCAGAGACTTCAGGTTCACGCAGAATGTCCGGATTTTCGCAAAAATGGAACCTGTAAGAAAACGTCTTAATCATGAATGATTTAGAGGAGAATAAATTTGACCTACAACTCTTCCGTCATCAACAGGGTGCACAAACTCTTAATGCCCAGCAGGAAGAAATAATAAGGTTAAAAAAAGAAAAAAATGCAGTTATCCTTTGTCATAATTATCAAATAGAACCCATTCAGCAGGTTGCCGATTATGTCGGTGATTCCCTGGGATTGGCAAGACAGGCAGCTGAAACTGAGGCTGAAATTATTGTTTTTTGTGGCGTTCACTTCATGGCTGAAACAGCCAAGATTTTGAATCCTACCAAAACGGTCCTTCTACCCGACATTGATGCAGGGTGTTCCCTTTCAGATTCCTGCCCGGCACCACAACTAGCAGATTACAAAAAAAAATTCCCCGACACCTATGTGGTTGCCTATGTTAATTGCTCAGCTGACGTAAAAGCACTCAGCGATGTCATTTGTACGAGTGGAAACGCGGTTCAAATCGTTAATAATGTACCGGAAAACAGAGAGATTCTCTTTGTTCCAGACCAAAACCTGGGCCAATGGGTAATGGGGCAAACCAACCGAAAGATGAAACTTTGGCCGGGGAGTTGTTACGCACATGTTCTCTTTACTAAAGAATCGATTGAACGCTGCAGGCTCGAACACCCCGGAGCCCCTGTTGTGGCACACCCTGAATGTGTGGAATCAGTTCGAGACTTATCCGACGAAGTTTGTAGTACCGAAAAAATGGTCCACTACTGTAAAAGTAATCCCTCCGAAAAATTTATCATCCTTACTGAAACGGGAATGATGCACCGTCTTACCCGCGAACTCCCTGACAAATCATTCATTGCAGGACCGACTGGAAATTGTGCCTGTAATGATTGTCGATTCATGAAAATGAATACTCTTCCTAAATTAGCAAACTGCTTAGAAACAGGCGGTCCAGAAATCATCATGGAGGAGGAAATCATTGATCAAGCAAGAGCTCCCATCGAACGAATGCTCGATTGGAGTCTTTAAAGTTAACATAATATGAAATATAAAAAATTATACATCGTGGTTTGGGCACTTATTTTTTCTTCTTGCGGAAAAAATGAAGATATCTCTAGTTCAAGTGGAGACAGTTTTCTCACGGCAGACCTTTTAGATAAGCCCGTTTTAGAGGAGGTATTAACTCGTGCGATATCTTTTGAAGATTTGAATTGGGTTGCTGATAATATACCTGCGACTTTAAACGAGCTACCATTCACAGGATGGATAAAGCATCAGAAAGATGCAACTTGGGGAGTAGCTCACTTGCAAAACGGTATCGAGCATGGGCCGTTCCTTTTTATGCACCAAAATGGCAAACCAAAATTGAGTGGGTCATATTTAAGTGGATTAAAATCCGGAAAGTGGAAAACATGGGAGTATTCCGGATTGGTAACCGCTGAGGAAACATGGGCAAATGGCAAGTTAGTTAAACAGGATTAATTCTTAGCACTTTCAACTCAGCAGGAATTACTGGTATTTGTTTCCCTTTTGAATACAGCC
>JABGUO010000463.1 GCA_018646565.1 Opitutia bacterium
CAGATTCATCTCAATCCGGATCTTACTTAGAATAGGCAGCACCTTGGTCGGACGGACAAATTTACAATGCAATTGCAATGGGATCTGCTTCCGGGATAATGCTTGGACTGAAAGACAAACTCACTCCCCGTGAGCGATGGGCAATCGTGTTATACTTACGAGCACTACAAAGCTATGTAAGCGATGCTACCAATGGAATTGATAAAAAATCATGAGTGAGGTTGCAAAAAAAGATACTGATTTAAAATTACTTGCCGGTGCTGTTCTTGGGTTAGCAATTGGTTTAGTTGGATTATTCTTGGGACTTTCAAGCGGTGATAAAGCTCCCTTCCTTGGGTGGTTATGGGGTTGCTCGTTTTGGCTAAGCATTGCCATTGGATTGTTAATGTTAGTCATGATTTTCAGAGTTTTTAATTCGAGATGGACACCAGTGGTAAGGAGACAATTGGAGCATGGACTTGCGGCTTTTCCATGGTTAGGTCTTTGCTTTGCTCCTTTGTTACTTGTGGCCTTATTTGGGGGAGATAACGCTGGCATTTTATGGTCTTGGATTAACCCAGATAGTCCAACAGTTGATGGTATAACTGTTGCGACAGATGTTCTCCATCAGAAGAAAGCTGGCTATTTGAATCTTTATTTTTTTAGTTTGAGGATCATTTTATACTTCGCAGTTTTTTGCGGTCTTAGCTATTGGATGAGAAGAGTTTCATTTACACAAGACCAAGATGGTGACCCAAAGTGGACACATCTTGGTATGAAAGTCTCGGCGATAGGCATTCCAGCAACGGCATTGGCTCTCACCTTTGGTGCTTTTGACATGTTCATGAGTTTAGAATATCAATGGTTCTCTACAATGTATGGAGTTTGGTTTTTTTCATCAGGAATAAGAGCAGCACTCGCAATCACCATCTTGGGATGTCTTTTCCTTCTTAAAAAGGGTACTCTTTCAGGTATTTACAAACCGGCCCATCAATATGATTTAGCCTGTCTTTCACTAGCATTCACCGTTTTTTGGGCATATATTAGCTTTTCTCAATATTTCCTGATCTACAGCGCGAACATACCAGAAGAAACATTTTGGTATAATATTAGAGAAATTAACCCCAATACAGGTGAAACTTCAGCTTGGTTTTGGGTGAGCATGGGATTAATTTTTGGACACTTTTTCTTTCCTTTTCTTTACTTACTTTTCTACAAAAATAAAATAAATGGGAGACGGATTGCTTTTATTGCATTATGGATATTAGTTTTTCATCTGCTTGACCTGTACTGGAACATTATTCCGGGGCGTGAGATTGTTCCTGGTGCATATGTGGGATACGAAGCCCGTCCTGTGCTTGGATTCCATTTATTTTGGGGCATTTCCACACTAATTGGCGTTGGATGTCTATGCGTCCGTGCCGTACGACAAAGCTTCAATTCAAATGTTGCCGAATTAATTCCCGTGAGAGATCCAAGAATTTTAGACTCTTTAAACCATCATGAGTGATCCTAAATTACAACGTGCAGATGGATGTAGTGTGTTCTTCTCACTTATCATTGGTATCATTTTGGTATCAGCTTATTTTTTATTTCAACTGTATTTTAATGACGAAAATAAGGTTGAATCCAAGAATATGGTTTCGGACCAAAGAAATAAAAAGATTATGGAGTTCAAAAAAGATTCCAAGAATTTTGAATTAAATATTAATAATTTTCATAACGAAAAAAATTCTAGCCTCGAATCAGCAATGAGAAAAATTACTGATTCTTACAGTTCCAAACCAAAAAAAGACCAATAACCTAAACGTGAAAATTACTGACGAACAAGTGATAGACAAATCCGCAAAATGGGTAGTTTCTTTCTTTGTTGCCTCTGCCGGTTTGTGGTTACTTGCCGCCGCACTCCTCGCATACATTGCCGCTGCTAAATTAACAGATCCTTTTTTTCTTTCATCTTTCGAATTCTTCACTTACGGCAAAGTGAAAATAGCACAAGCAAATGCATTCGTTTATGGTTGGGGTGGAAATTCAATTTTTGCAATTAGCTTATGGATTATTGCTAGATTATCACAAGCTGAGGTTAGAGGTCGAGTATTGCTTATTACATCAGGCGTATTATGGAATCTCGGAATAACGTTTGGTCTCCTAGGAATTTTGGATGGACACATGAATTCTCATGAAATGCTTGAAATGCCAAATGAGGTTTGGCCATTGCTTTTTATTTCTTACGCAATCATTACTTGCTTGATTATTGTGCTCCATCGCTCTCGTAAACACCCAGACACGATTGCCCCCCAGTGGTTCATACTTGCTGCCATCTTGTGGTTCCCTGCACTTTTCTTAATCGCTTGGAATGGACTAGAAATTAATCCTTCACCTGGAACGGTTCAAAGTGTTCTTTCAATGTGGTTTGGACAAAATTTAATTTGGCTTTGGCTCACGCCTTTTGCTCTCGGTGTAGCTTACTACATAATTCCTTCAATTATTGGTAAACCTATCGATAAGTATTATTTAGCAATTTTTGGGTTTTGGTGTATAGCAACTCTTGCTCCTTGGTCAGTCGTGCATCACTTAGAGGGTGGACCTGTACCAATGTGGATACCCGCTATTGGTACAGTTATGAGCATTGCAATGATTTTCCCCATTGCTGTTGCCTCCACAAATTTTCATGCCACTGCATTTAAGGATATAGAGAAGGTATGGAGTAGTTTACCACTCAGATTTGTTATTTTCGGCACTCTCTCTTACACAATATCTAGTTATATAGGGGTTATCTTCTCGCTTCCTTCAGTAGCCAAATTGACCCAGTTTTCTATCATTAACGAGTTTCACTTTAATCAACGCGTTTATGGATTTTTCAGTATGATTGTTTTTGGTGCGGTGTATCACATGCTTCCCAAAATTACTGGAAAAGAAATTACCAAATCTGCGAAATCATTCCATTTTTGGACTTCAGCCCTAGGTGTCATGATGCTCTTACTGGCTTATCTAATTGGTGGTTTAACTCATGGTGTTTTGGCTCAACAACCTGCTCTTGACTGGACAAACTCTGTTATTGCTTCAATTAAACCCTATTTTCTGATCACCGAAATTTCATTTATCATACTAGGCTTTTCCCAATTGGTTTTTGTAATTAATGTTTGGAAGGTTCTTGTCCCTAACCCTTTTGAAGATACGGGAAGAAGTAAAAAGTTTGCATCTAAGGCTTCTACAGTATGAATAATATTTTTAAATTTTCATTTGGAATTTTCACCACACTCGCAGTTGCTTGGCTTGCCTTTGTAGTAGGTGCCCGCAAGCAATTTGGAGATTTATCTCCCACTTCATCTGTTTTAAACGAGGATGGAAATGTACCTGAGGATTCTGATTTATATCCTGTTGCATTTTCTGGTGTTGCTCAACAAGGTGCCGTTGAATATCTATCTCTTGGTTGTGCCACATGCCATACTCAGCAAGTCCGATTAGTCGAAGCTGGTTTTGATGTGGAAAGAGGATGGGGGAAAAGACCTTCGGTTGCGAGAGATTACATTTTGCAGAATGAAGTAAATATAGGAAATACTAGAGTAGGTCCTGATTTAGCGAACCTAGGAATGAGAGAATATTCGGATGAATGGTTACACCAACACCTTTTCGAACCACAATCTTTAAACAAAAAATCAATTTGTCCGCCGAGCCCTTTTCTCTATGACATTAAGGACTCTAATGTATCTGGTTCTATACAAATTATCTCAGAAGATAACAGAACAAGACTCGTAAAGCCACGAATTAAAGCAAACCGTATTGTGGCTTACCTTCAAGAACTTCGTCAAGATTATGAATTACCTGAGATGAGTTTCGTGGAGGAGGAAGAGGAGGAAACTCAACTTGTTGCAGTCCCAACGACCTCAACTCAATTA
>JABGUO010000464.1 GCA_018646565.1 Opitutia bacterium
AGAGTATCAACAAGAATATTACTATGATGATTACTACGACGATTACTCAAATCCAGCAGACGACTTCTACACCTTTGCGTTCATAGCGTATCCGGTTTCCTACATTGGGGCGATTATTTACTCCTTTGTGCGCGGAAACAAAGCCTTCGGCAAGGGGCTAATCGCGTCTGGAATTATTGGTTTGGCATTGGTGGGAATCCTTGTCATGTCCGTGGTTTTGTACTTCTTTTAATGTTGAATACACACTTATCCTTTGAGATATTTCTTAAGACTCGCCCCCGACCGATTCTCATGGAGCAGCGGGCCCACATTTCCCTCCCACATTCAACGCCAACATCTGCCTATTACGACTGCCGATTTTCAGTCCTCCGGGCACCTCTTGGCTTCCAGAGGGGTGCTGAATTACTGGAAGACGACGATCAGGCAATCCATGCTTGGGTGGCCGATGGAGAGCAGGTTGTTGCTGTGGGGAGGGCTCATCTGATTGACCCTGAAAGTGACGGTTCCGCCGCAGACCATGCTGGACCAGGTGCCACGCAATGTCCAAGTTTTGGCCCTTTATCCAGTCCAGACAACCGTCCAGCGATACAAATCCGACAAATGGGAACGCGTCAAGAAGCACGCCGTAATGGACATGCTGCTAAGGTTTTACAATCTTTGGAACACGCTGCAATGGCTCATTTCGGAGCGAAAGTAGGCCTTCTTCAGGCCCGTGAAGTGGCCATCCCTTTTTATCAGTCACAGGGGTGGGTTATTGTCGATAAACCGTACTCAATTGCCGGAATTGGACCCCATAGGTCTATGATGAAGCATTTCAAAACATGAATCCTTCATATAATGTCAGAAAACTGTGATTTCAAGAAATATGAACGGAGGGGTCCAAACCCCTCAAAAATAAAACAAACCAACTGCGTTGACTTTTCTGCCATAAACAGTGATTTTGTAGAAAAACGACGCTAAATCCGAGGAGATACGATGAAACTTCAGCAAATCAACAAGAAACAACCTTATTATGGAACCGGGCACAACAGAAATACGATGCCCCCGGAGCAGACCATGCAGAAAGCGAAGAATGAAAAATTCTTGAAAGCATTGCAAACACTTGCTGAGAGGGACCCAGAAGGGTTCTCTAACGTCGCTCCGGAATTGATTAAACGGAGCGTTTGGAACTGGAGAGGTGCAGACCCTTTCTTTGCAGAACGCCTTTCCAATTGGATTGATACCGCCCATAAATGGAGCGAATTTAAAGAAATACTACCGAAAGAAGCTCATTTACCTCGCAGGAAAGCAGTTGAGCAGATTTCTTACGATTCTTTGCCCAAAGAGTACAGCGGTTTTCTTCATCATTTAACGGAAAGATTTGAAGGCGATTATACCCGTTGGGACGCTTCCAAAAGAGATCAGTTCACAATATTGGGTATGCTTGCCCTCGAAGGGAAAGAGGGAGTCCGGCAAGGACGCCTTATCCATCACCTTGGCTTGGACAGTTCCGTCAGCGTCGGCCTTCCAGGCTCAAATGCTATCCGAGCTGCTAAGATCGCACTTAGCCGATCTGCTAAGCCCCTTCACCTCTGGGCGCCTGCTTCAGGAAACGGGAGTGAAAGGCTTCACGCATTTGCCGATTCTAATCTCGCAGACCTTGTCGCTCGATTTGTTCTTAATCAGCAGGCAGCAATTCTCTTGCCTCCTGCTTACACACTTGAAGGGTAAATGGCGCATTGCGTCGCGCCTTTGATATAGGGTCGGTATGTTCCAGTATGTAGAGGGAACATTGGGTTCCCTAGAACCAACCCGTGAAAAACGATGCATTTGGAGGAACAATACAAGGCCGGTTACAAGAGTGAAAAACGCATGACTCAAAAGCAGTCATTACTCAACAACACCAACGCTGTTGTTGTTAAAAACACTCTTGTAAAATCCTTGAAAGCAACCATAATCCAGTGCGCAGCATCGTTTGAATCCCAAAAAGTCACTCCCATCATGTGGGCTGGACTTTTGGAAAGAGAGAACAGCGGGTTCTCTGTGTAACAACAACCAAAAAAATATAGGAAGTGAAAAAACATGAATAAGAAAATAATGAGCGTTTTGATTGCATTATTCCTCGCACTCTCTGCAGTTTCTGCAGTGAGCGGTGACGGATCTGACCCACTCGACCCATCCGAT
>JABGUO010000465.1 GCA_018646565.1 Opitutia bacterium
CCCTTTAAATTTCCTGCCTTTTTGATCATGAAATCTTCTCCCCATAAAGAGAGAGAAAAAAGGAAGAAAACGATTGGAAGAAACTTCATAAAGCTAGTTTCATACTAGAAAAAAATTAAAATTCGTCAATAGACGTAACGATAATAAACTTCGAGCATCAAGGTGCAAAGAGTAGTACGATAGACTTCAGCATCCTGTCCACCCCGACTTGAAGTCTTTCCTCCCCCCTCTTTAGGCCAACTTCCGTCGGGGAGTTGAGAATTGAGCAACATTGGTTCCATCTTTCGATTCCAGGCAGTCCAATAGGCTCCCCCATAATTAAAAAGGGCCTGGGCATCATAATACCAGGAATATAAATTTGCATCCCCACTCGTATAATCCATTGCCAAGTTATTCTTCAAAATATGTTCCATTGCCTTTTTTAAAGTTGCCCTCTTTTCCTCTTCGGATGGATGCCCATGCTTCCATGATTGAAGACCAAGCGAACCCACCCCGGTTAACTTGTGTTTTATATTCTTTGCATCGGATGCCTTACGATACCCAAATCCTCCATTTCCAGAGGAATAGACCCGATAAAAATTTTTGACCGAAGCTTCCAATGCAGGTTCAATACCTGGAAAAATTGCTCCCGTATTATACGCCGCCTTCAGAGCTTGGAACTGCCAACCACTCACGGATGTATCGCTCGATTGTTTTTCATTTTTTCCAAAATCTACGAATCGTAGATTATCTACACCGGGCCTTTCTTCCATGTAGACCCATCCGCCATCCTGTTTTTGTCCGGCGACAATTCGGTGGATTGCTTTTTGCAAGATCGGAAGTATGAAATCTTTCTCAGTCATGCCGTAAGCTTCCGCAAGGGCATAGGTTGCAATTCCATGTGCGTAGGCGGATCCGTGTTTATTGTTGGTAATGTAAAGCCAGCCATCCTTTTCATCACCAAGTTCAACTAGATACTTAATACCCTTCGCTACCGCCTCTCCATATTCGGGAGAGTCAGTCAGCTCACAATGTCCCAAATAACAAAGAAGGGCAAATCCAGTCATCGCTCCTTTAGCATTATTCCCCCAAGAACCGTCTGTATTTTGATCCTGATTCAACCAGTTTAATGCTTTGATAACTGAAGCTTCAACCCGATCCGGGTTCTTCACTCCTCCCCGGGCAAGTCTTGCCACCCGACCCACTTTATCGCATCTTCCACTCATTGACTTTGGCACAGATACACCAAGTGAATTCACCGCGGCTCGAAGATTTGTAATTTTGTCTCCCTTTGCTTTAGAAATAATATCGTTTGGATCTTCCACCCCACGAAAAACAGTGGGATCAAATGCAAGGGCATTATCTTCATTTTCATCGAAAATCAAGGCATTAGGGTCACCTACATCTTTATTCTCTTTATCCTCACCAATTCGAGAAAGAAGTAAGTCTTTTGAATCGGCTAATCCCTGATCAAACTCTCCCGGTTCAATGACTTCCTCAATATTTTGAGAAGAAACTTTGGTCTGTTCTGAGACACCGCCTTCTGCTCCTGCTGTTGCCGGATTAAAAACCTGTGCTTCACGCATGGCATTTTGATTGTCCTCATTTGCTCCACCGAGTGCATCAACTCCCTCTCCCCTTCCGCTACTACCCAAGCGGGCACGTTCACCGCCCGATGCCACATCCGTTCGCTCACTTTGGGGAATAGTGGAACCTTCCGTTTCATTTCCAGATACCTGCCCGGATTTAGCAATAGTTGACTGACGAGACTCAGGGGGAGTAATCAAAAGAAAGAGAAAGGTACCCAAACTGAGAAGCAGTAAACTATAAGACATTCCCAAATTCAGCCAAGGAATCGGTCCCGCTCCCTGCGATTTTTTTTTCTTCTCCTCAAAAAAAGCAAGATGGGACAGAACTCCAACCCCAAGTGCGGAAAAAACCAATAACGACGAGAGAAGAATATTCCCTACAAATAAATTTCCGACTACCGCCAACCCAAGGGTCGTAGAAAGAATGAGGGAAAGTATGGTTTTAATATTCATGCCATACCTCCCAGGTTAGAAAATTTATTTTTCCTCTTTATGTTGGAAGTATAAAGGGAAACATCAGTATTTGTGAAGATCAATCAGCAGATGCATACTTATTTTTACAGCCCTTACAGCAAAATGCAATCGTTTGACCACTAGAGTTCTTCGTAGTGATTGCCGGATTCGCTTTACGATCCTTTTTGACGGGACACATTTTGTTAATAGTGGAGCTATTTTGAGAAGTGTTGCTTACTTTTGCATTGTAACGACCATCTTCCTGACCTCCGCCATATTTACCTAAGTCCAAGCCAATTTTTCGGGATGCATCCATGATTAAATTCATATAGTAGGCGGGGTCACCCTCAGAGTTTACATGATATTCGTCACTGAATACAATGCCATCACGGTTGCGAATATTATCACCATTTTCTTGCCAATAATAAGGCTTTAAGTTTTCCCCTGCTCCTGAAAGGTAACCATCTCCTCGCCAGGCATTTTCAACAAATTCTTTAAATGATTTGGCAAAAGTCTTGCCACGGTCGACTTGGAACATGATCCCTCGGTACAGCCCACCATAGCCGTTCAACCCTTTTTTAAGATCGTTCAAATCGTCCATGTAGTGATCTTCTGGTTTACGATTGAAGTTGGGAAGGTGGTATGCGGGTTGGGCTTCATCTTGGAAGACAAGTGCTAACACATTTTCCTTCTTTGCCGCGTCTGCAAAGAATTTAAGTGTGCGTTCTCCTTCACCATCCACCACGAGTACCCGCCGATTGTAAAGATCTTCGTCGTTTTTGTAATAGGGAAGCAACGCGTTTTTGAGAAGAGTATCTTTCATCTCATCTAGTGCCTTTCTTGTGCTCAGAATCGAACCACTTCCATCCACGTGCATC
The DNA here is from genome assembly GCA_018646565.1 of Opitutia bacterium. Classification (GTDB taxonomy): domain Bacteria; phylum Verrucomicrobiota; class Verrucomicrobiia; order Opitutales; family Seribacteraceae; genus Seribacter. The sequence goes on from JABGUO010000465.1 coordinate 2,900, forward strand.
ATGATAAAAAGGTTTCCATCTTTGGGAAGGTGGTCGTAATCCCAGTCGTCGCGTCCTACTCCTTCGCCATCGTTAATACCTATTCCGACACCGACATCTGCCACTCCCAATCCAAGAGGATGAGTAACCCTACCAGAAACCAAACCGGCTGCTGCACCGGCTCCAGCACCTCCAACCAATCCTGCTACTCCGCCAGCTACACCAGGTGCCACTGCAAGTGCAGGTCCACCCATTTCACCAGGATTACTGGCTGGGTTTGTGGGACTAGTCATCGCGGAGATTTCCTCCCCGTCACTAAATCCATCGCCATCACTGTCAGAGTTAGAAGGATCTAATCCGTAAAGAGCTTCTAGTGAGGCCGGGACTCCGTCTTGATCGTTATCAGCTCCGGGAGCTGGTGTACCCGGTTTACTGGTTGGATCTCGAGGGTTAGACATTCCCTTAATTTCGTCCGCATCGCTTACTCCATCCTTATCAGAATCGCTGGATTGCGGGTTCGTTCGGAAAGAAGACTCCATTGCATCCGAAATTCCATCGTTATCTGAATCAGGTCCTTCCGGTTGGCTGGGTGCGGCGGGGGTATAGGTTCCAATTCCTCCTAGTGCGGGAACTGCCTCGCCCTCCATTACCGCTTGGCCAATCCCAGCCCCAAGTCCAGCGAAACCCGCTGCGGCGCCCACTGCAGGGCTACCTATGCCTGCCCCTATTCCTTGGGATGGAAAGTTGTATGCGTAGACCTCAGACCCTTTTCCTACTCCCGGCATCGTGCCTTTTCCAAAACCGGCTCCATCTTTAGCAAAATCTCCTACTTCACCCAGTTCCTCATCATTAAAATTTCCGCGGCGAGCATCGGGGACAAAATTTCCCACGTCTACCCGATCATTTCCACCGCGATCCAATCCAATATCTTTTCGATCCAATCGCGCCACAGTGTTACGGTCATTGTCATCGATAATAATTAGTTCGTCATCGTCTAATCTAGCTAATCTACGATCTAACAAGCCCACATCAACATCATCCTCAATCACAGTACGATTTCGGCCTCCACTTATTCGACCGTTCCCACCATTTCCTCCGACTACACGTCCGTTGCCCAAGTCATTCCCTGCAAGTCGAAGATGCCGATCATCGTTATCCACATAAACGATGTCATCATCATTATCACCAATCAAAGCGGTTATCTTTTCGTCGCCTAGTACAAGCCCATCAAGACGATCATTGTAAGCGACATTTGCACCGGCAATAAAGCCAGCTGCGTTAACCGTTACAAATCGCTCCACTGAATCTGATACCTCTCCAGACTTAGGATCTTTGACAGTGTAAATTACTTTGTATTGCCCAGGAGTAGAAACATCAACAAAGGAGACTGTTTCGACAAATGCGGTTAGATCTTCATCCCCATCAATCGCCGAGTACCCTGGGTCTACCCAAAGTTTGCCGACCGGCCAAGGTATACTAGTGCCTCCAGTTAAGGTAATCACAGAAGATTCTATCTCTGCTTCCTCGGAAGCACCAACGACTTCGCCCTCTTCCGTAATAGAATCGTTTATTACAACCTGTGGGTCTTGTTGAGATCCCCAATAGAGAAGGGCTCCAAATCCTAATGCCAAAGCATAGCCTGCCGCTAAGCTAGACAATGCAACGGTTCGATGTTTTGGATTGAGTTCTCGTTCTTCAGACTGCGACTCGTCTACCGAAGTCTCTTCAATCGTCGAATCCGTCGCTTCCTCGTTCTTCTCTTCCTTCTTCATTTTTGGTACTTTCTTTAGTGGTTTGGACTGAAAGGTTTCTATACTGATTAAATGCTAAGTGAGCCATTACAATTTGGCCGAGTATAATCGCGAAGCCAAATAGCAGAAAAAACGGGCTGGAAAGTAAACTCGTCTGAACCAAACCCAAAAGAACGCAGCCTAGTAAAAATGTGCCCAAAATAATAGAAATAAGAAGTTCTTTCGACATGTAGACTATAATTCGAGCTGTTGTAAACAGAGGCAAGGTAAAAGAGCAGGCTTTCGGGACATTTTAAACATTACGAAAAAGAATTAGTAATGCAAACCGAAGAAGATCTCTCGGAAACTGTACTGATGAAAATAAAACCATTTTACTAGTTCTGCCACTAGTATCAAAATTTGGACAAATAATCGGAATTACGCTAAAATTTGATTTCTTATAAAAAAATTCGTCATTCTTACCCGGTCCAATTGAGGGAGAACATTCTTTTCATTGCACTTTCCAAGGAACATTGTCCGAGCGCAAAACGAGGGGAAGTTCAGCAATAGGAATCCAGTTATAATCTAATTTTCTTAAGACTGCTTCGTCTCGAATTTTATTAAAAATCGCAAAATTTTCTGAATCGGAAAAGACAAAGAGGTTCAAAAAGAAATTTTGACGAACTAAACGGGGCGCATCTCCAACCGTGGAGAGAAACAAATCCAATGCATCGTTATTCATCGGATCTACTCCCCTGCTTGGATCGACTTTTACCTGGAATCGCTTGTCGGGAGTTTGATTCCATACCAATCCATCTTCATTCTTTTCTACCGAACCGATCCCCAGCGAAATCATCGGATACATTTTACCATGTGCCACGATAACGGGGAGTGGCTTTTTACGCGTGTCTTTTTGTTGAGGGAGGCTGACCTTACGATAGGGCTTTTTTTTCAATTCTTTACTTAATTCCTGGTGAGCAAGAATCGTTTCCAAACGACTTAATTCTTCCTCCATACTTAAACGTTCTTTTTCAATTGTTACTTCGCTATCCTCTAGTTCATCAAGTTTAATTTGATCACGCTGCATTAATTTCTCAAGGGCGAACGAATCGCTGTTCAAATCGTCTAAATTATCCTTTAACTCTTCAATTTCCTCTCGTTTGGAATAAGAATCATCTTCCAGGTCTTCCAAAATTTCAATGTTTTCATCGGTGAGGTCGAGTAATGAATTTTGTAACTGCTCACGTTCCCTGATAAGTTCAGATTGATTGTCATCGGTCTGAACTAATTTATCGTACAATTCAACGCTTTTTTTGTTCACACTGAGAGCAAGTAAGAGAGCAATTAAAATAATCCCTCCAAATGTATTGCACAAAGTATCGAGCAACATATCCAAGCTTCCACCCTCTTCTTCTTCACGTGCCATTAGTTGAACATCAAATTAAAAATTGGTGAGATCTGAAAGTTCATGGATTAGGAAAAAACTCAACAAATGGATCAGCAATTTTGTCAGTAAACAAGACAGCTGCCTCTTCATGGATTGGTTCGAATCCGTATTTGTACCCGAGCATACGGGTCAGGTTATTTTTAGGGTCACATAGTAAATCAAATAAATTCTTTTCAATCGTCCCGTTCCTACCCGGTACATTGGTAATGGTTAACTGACATGCCGAAGGACGAAAGAAATAAACAAAGAAATTTTTATTCTTATCATAGGATGTCAGTGCTCCACCAATTTTTTGATAATAGTTGGCTGAGTTCACTGGTATCGTTCTTTGCCCCCCATTAAAAATTCCTATTGTAAATTCGGATGATCCTAGAATTACCAAGACCGGCTTTTCTCCCAGATTATTTTCTTTAGGAATTACCCGGACTTCGTTTTCAACTTGTGATTCTAACTGCTCGACCTGTGAATTAAGGTTGGAATCAAGTTCCTGTAATTCAAGTTCAGAGAGGTTTTTTAAAGACCGTAATACCCGGGCATTAATTTTATCTTCCAGTCCCTTCTTCTCCTCATTTAGTTCATTTTTTTGAACTTTTGCTAGGTCCATAAGTAATTCTAAACTTTCGATCTTATCTTTTGTTTCTTTCGAATCATTTGAATCTTCAATCCCGAGCTTTTTTTTAAAAACTTGAAGTTCTAAATTAAGCTTTCTCAATTCCTCCGATAGTTGTTCAATTTCGCTATTCTTCTTCTCTCTTTTGACTAAAAATTCTTTTTTCTCTTCGCTTATTTCTTGGTGCAATTCTGCAATCTCTTCGATTACTTCAGTCGCATTAAACTCGCTTGCCACCACAATTGTGGCGTTCCCTCCCCCCCCATTAGCTCCAACAATAAATTCAACAGGAGCAGTATTATTGCCCGGACTGTCGCCTTCATTCTTTCGCTTCGGGTTGACCTGAAGAGCAAGGATAAGAGCGATTAAAACTAGGATACCAATTACAGCAGTGATAATATCCTGAAAGGCAAAGAAACTAACCCTCTGCTCGCTATTTCGACTACTTCTCCCCATCTTGACTTACTGAAGGTGAAAGCTTGCTACGATCAAATTGATTTACGAACGAGTTCTTCCCGTTTTTTCAAGCTTAAGTTTTGCTAAAACATAAGCTTGGCAATACTCATTGCACTCGTCCAAAAGTAAAAATTCTTGTCGCTTTCGAAAGGTCATTCCCATTTGCACAACAATCGAACCTACCAAGCCAAGAAGGGTGGTATCAAACGCAGTGGATAGCCCCCCGGTCACATCAGTCAATGAATTCTTCAATTTGTCAACATCGTCAGCGAGCTGAATAGTCACTCCAAATTCTCCAATCGCAGACCCCAATCCAAGAACTGTACCAATAAAGCCGAGAACTGGAATCGCCCAATTAAAACCATTGATTAAACTGTAACTGGCTGAGACCTGATCTTCATCAATTGAAGCCTGTGCATTGGTCAAACTTGCAACCTCACTGATTTCTCCGATGTTCTGCAAATTCGATAAGGCGACATCAATTCGGTTTAAAAGCAAAAAGTGCTTCGGGTCATCAACCTGACCACGAATTCGTAACAACGCATCTCGGGCAGTCGCATTATTAAGAAAAAAGTTGGGATCCTGGGGGATCAGATTGAGAGCCAGGATTTTCTTTTGGAAACTCACTTTCCTACCCTTTACAAACAGAATCGCAAGAGCCCAGAAAAAAAGCATGGTGATTCCCGCACCCATTAAATATCCCCCGAGCCCTCGATTTATAAATTTATCAGATAATGCTATATGTAAGGGAATGTCCCTCACTTGTTCCTCTTGCGTACCATCTTCGAGTGTTACCATTTCCGAGTTCTGTTCTTTCCACTCGGCGGCAGTACCAGAATCTCCAATCACAAATTCCAATACTAAAAAAAAGAGTGTTGATAATATGAGCCCCACTAAAAAAGTGAAGAATGCATTAGTATCGGTATACCTACCGCCACTAAATCCAATTTTATTCTCAATATCTTGCGTCGACCAACTTAACTCAGGTTCATCAAATCCTACTCCTCCGTCCATTTATTTTTTTCCTTTCACACGATTAAATAAGGCATTTTGAAAATTAATTCTCTTCTCCTTCACTCTTTACGATCGTACCACAGGCTAAATCGTGCAGACCCTGTCTGCGAGGAGTCAAAAATACAATAAAGGGTAAAATAATAGTCAGGGAGATCAGAATTTTAAGGACTGCCCGTAAAGAAGAAACACCAAATCCTGGAATTTCATCATCCGCCAATCGTACCACTTTAATTTTGCTTATTCTTTTTCCGATAAACCCACCCGCTTGAGAAGATTCTCCCAGTCCATAATAAAGCCAACCTAATAAGAAGTAAGCACATACACCGGCAAGATACAGAGTATTATTGAAATCTGAAAATGCACCGGCAGTACCAATTAAAATTAGCACTACCAAAAGTAAAATGGCACTATCCACAATCCCCGCAATCGCCCGTGCTCCATGCGGGGCAATGTTTTCAATTTCTAGGCTCGACTTATCCGGAGTTACCTCATCTTCGTCCGCTTCCTTTTCTGCAGACTGACCGGAATCCGTCAACACTGTGTTCGATTGCTTTGCGGAAGAAAGAGAAGGAGTGGAGGGGGCAGACTGTACGGGAGGAGGCAAAGCAGTAGGCGCAGCAGGTACTGGGGGGGGCTTAGGGGGAGGAGGTGCAGCAGAACCCAATGAACTTAGATCATCTGCTACTCCAGGTATTCTCGATAACGGAACCCACTCTGAAACTCCTTCAAACCAAACTAAATCGCTGAATCTTAAATTACCCGCTTTTAAATAATCTTTTAATTCTTTTAATAAATAAGGACCAAATTGAGTCCCGGATCGATTAATATGAATTTCAGTTGCTGGACCTGGTTTGGGCACTTCGATTACTTTTTCAACCGGCTCAGGTTTCGGTTCAGGTTCAGGTTCAGGAATTTCGACGGTCTCCTCTTCTTCTTTCTTCACCTCTTCCTCCTCTGGCTCATCTTCAAAAACCTGATCTAAATTCTGTTCTGGGAGAAGTCCTTTTTCATGTTGATCAATAAAATCGGATACGGTGAGCCAATCCTTCCCTAATTTAACTTTGTGAATAGTGCTGATCTCCTTCATACGTAGAAGGTCAATTACCTCCAAAGCGGTAAAGGGACCCGAGATCTGTCCTCTTTTTGAAAGTGAATATTTTTCTTGGTAAGACATACTCAATTTGAAAAATCAACTGGCAGAAAATCCTCCACTCCTCCGAATTTTCCATTCGTCACATTCGCTTTCGAATAATTTTGTGCCAATATTGTTCCAATATTGGGGTTGGTTCCAACTAGGGGACTGTATGAAATAAAGGAAGCCCGTGCCCCCTTGGTTAATTCAAATGAACCATTAACTTGAGAAATACCCCAATACAAAGCGGGCTTACTTCCGGTAAATCGGGCCTTCTTTTCAATATCAACATGTCCAATATAAGAAAAATTTACTTTTTGTAAGGATTGTAAAACTCCAAGCGTAAATTTTGCTTCGGGAAAATAATCTCGCTTACCCACTACCCGGTAATACTGTGCCAAACTTTGGGAGAGGGATTCATTCGCTTTCTTATCCATCCAATCTGTAGGTCGGATTTTTATTTTTACCTGACTTAAAAGAGCATCATAGTCTTTCAATAGTTGATTGCTCAGAGCAACTCCCCAAGAGGCAGGCTTTTTTTTCATCAAATCAACTATCTCGCGATGGAGATATGCCTTGAGCAGGGGGGAAATTGATTGTTCGGCAATCACAACCTCAAGCATTTCCATCAAAGGTCCGGCAACACTCTTTGTATTAGGGTCTAGTCTGCGTTCGATTTGTTGCTGCAAAAAAGTAGATTCAGGAGTCAATTCACCCCCTTCAACTGCAAGCCCCTTCATTCCACCGCCAAAAATGGTGGTTTGGAATTCTCTGCCCTCCACCTTTCCATTCCAATGAAATTCCCCTACTTGCACATTAGTTTTGATGGGGTTGGCAATAGGCTGTCCTTGTTCATCAAATTTTTGCGCGACTTCCTCCTCCTTTACCGGGCCATAGGAGTACAAGGACATCATCTGCTTTTTTTGGGTTGAATAAACCCCGGATGCACCTGATTGGATTGGAGTGCATTCCACTAATTGATAGCTCCAAATAGAACGAAGATCGGGGCGGGAAAGAAGGGCCATAATATGATCGTATTCAGCTCGGGATTCATCGGGCTGTAGTGTAATCTTACCCGATTCCACTTTTTCCCATATTTCGGCAGGTCCCTCAATAAAGAGTCGGCTTCTTAGCTCACCGTTTTCATTTGAAAATTTCTTTCGATGAGAAAGTACAGTACGAACCAGGGAAGCTTTTGTTTTTTCAAATGCATCATTTTGCAAGAGTTTTTCCAAAGCAAAAAAATACTCGTCTAAGTTTTGGGCTTTCCCTAAATCTCCCTCCACTTCTCCTAACTGACCCAACGCTCCAACTGATTCCTTTTGAGCCTTCACTAATTCTTTAAATTCTCTACCCTGTGCGCTGGACATTCGCTCCTGATTTGTTGAACTGCCGTTCAATTCCGTAATCTTACTCAATGAGTCTGACATTTGCCTAAGGAAAGCAAGTTTCTCATCACGGGATTGGGCTTTTCTACTTTTCCCCAGTAGTTGGTCGGCTTGATTAAGCAACTGATCGTAAGAGGAACCGGACTTATTTTCCACTTCCTTAGAATAACCTTTCCAAGTTTGCTTAAGTTGTCGAATCGCATCTCTGACTTCACGGTAATCATTGGGGTCGATCGCATCTGAGCCTGAAAAACCACGGGTTTCTTCATCTAGTTCGTCGAGGTATTTTTCCTGAGCAAGAATGCCATGATCCGCCTTTCCCGAATCCCGGAAGGCCTTCCATGCTTGTAGCACTTTGGCATCAAAGTTTAAAACCTCCTTCTTTAAATTATTAAACCGATCTCCTTTTCGATCATTTGTATCCTCGATCCGTGCCAAAAATGCGGCAATCTCCTGTAATTTATCCAAGACTATTTTGTTGTCCTGGAAACGATAATAATCGACCTCACTTAAAGGTAAATCTTCTCCTTTATCATTCTTTCGAATTCGCGGTGCACTCTCAAATAATTCTAAAAATCTTTTGGCATCCCGAATCTGGAAATTCGGATCATTATCAAGGTCTTCAAGGATTTTGCCACACATCGAGACAACCACATTGCCCCTTCTCCGTTCAATTTCCTCTTTTTTCAAAATAGGTAAAAGACTTTTATCCTGAGTATTGAGCAAAAATTCGTCCTGGCTTTCTGAAACTAAATTTGCACCCGCATCTCGAAAAACTTCCTCCACTGCTTGATCCACAAACTTGCGAACCTTGACATCCTCTAGATAATTAGGGTAATTCCCAACAAAGGCAGATAATTTCTCCCACTGTTGTGAGGGATTAGGCACCTCTAAAACCGCTTCTGCAGCGGAGCGGGCATCCCAAAAACCTTTCAACCACCAAAGTCCGGCCACTGCACCAATCGCAACTAAAACGAACGCAAAAACACCCGCCATCCAGATTCTCTTAGTCCGGCCACGAAGGCGAAGAATACGATTTTTCACATGAGACTCCGCTTTTTGCAAGTCCATCATAATCTCGGCAGAGAGCGATTTACCAAGGTCTTGAAATTCCTGACGAAATTTGCGCAATTCGTTTTGTTCCTCGAGGTAAACCTCCAACGTTTTTCCTCCCTGACTGTCCACCTGATGCATTTCAGCAAGGCGGTTCTTAAAACGGGAGATCATGCCCTCGAGTTCACGCTCTGATTTCGCATCCTCCGCTAATTCTTCAGACCATTCCTTGTATTCGTTGTATACATTGATGTCATCCTCAGCTAATTCATTTTCCAGGTTGTGCTCCTGGGCTAAATTAAAAAATTCCCCGATCAAAGCAAGGGATCCCTTCCAGTCATCCGCAGCTCTGTAGGAAGCAATCTCAACCAAAATTTGCTCCAATCGTACTTTTGCATTTCTTCGCTCCACTCCTTCTCGAACTGCAATTGCATTTTCCCATTCATCTCCTTTGGGTTGAACCACCCAATCGGTATCCTCAATATCAATCATCAGATCAAGAAACTCTGCTTCTCGACCCGCCGATATTAACTGCGTTAATTCCTTAATTTTATCCTCTAGAATCTTTACACTTAGTTGACCGAAATGTCTCTTGGCAGCACCATGATCTGGATTTGCTTTCAAGATCATCTTTAACACCTTAAAAGTTTTTTCCTGGTCCCGGCTTCGTGCCGCAGTACGGTATTCACGAAAAAGGGGGCTATCCTCTGTGATTTCCTTATCGTATAATCCATTGAGCAAATCCACATGCTCATCTGCCCATGTGGGTCCGATATAAAGTCCCTTCTCTTCGCATTCTTTTTTCCATTTACCATCATTGGCAAAGGAAAGTTTTTCCATAAGCGTGAGTACATCTGGAGATTGTTCCGCAAGTTCACGGGCCGCAAAGTCTTTACCGGAACGAATCAGAGTTACACAGTGCTCTAATCTTTCATCAATTTGAGTTCGAAATTTCGCATATTCCTTCGCCAGAGCATGAAATACTGGATCCGTAGTTCCATCCTCACGAAGAGCTTTTTCGATGCGATCAATTAAACGGTCAATATTCACAGGTCTAAATTATTATTTCGTGTACGGTTTTAGTAAAGTTGATTCCCTATAAAAGTTAAAACTTGGACGGAGGTGCAAGCCGTAAAAAATCGGACTGCTTTACATATTGGCCATTTGAGGTCCTTTTGTAGACTGCCAGTGTCCAGGGAATTTCTGATATAATTCTTTTAATTCGTTCCGCAGTGTCCAAGGGAAGCGAATTAATAATATCTTCCTGCTTGGCTAAAATCTCCTGATTAATCGAACCAAAATTTTGAACCCAAAATTGATATTGCCTTATCTCCGATTCCTTTTTCTTGTAAATTATATTTTTGCCTAAATCTGAAATCGTCGAAAGGGCGAGACCCAAGGTTTCAGAAGTAAGCTTCGTGGGTGGAATCAATTCTCTTTGCTGATTCTGATAATTTTTATAGTACCGATCCAATGCTTCTTTCAACTGCGGACTCGATAATCCAAGGATTTCTTTATTGATCGACCCGAGTGCATTCTCAACGGAGGGCGAGGCAAGTTTAGAACGGATACCCTGCAGGTTTTTCAAAAATTCGCCCTCATTTATTCCCAATGTTCTTTCCGTGCGAAGAATTAAGGTCAAAAAGTCAAAAAGAAGTTTCATATCTTTCAATGCCTTGTCCGCTTTATAATTAAAGTCTTTTTGTATGCTGTCAGAGATGTATTTTTCGACCACTTCGCCCAATTTTGTCCAGTACAAAGAAAAAAGAGCAGGGTCAGAAAGTAATTCTGTATTGTTGTAAGCGAGATCTAGTTCTCCTTTTAAATTATTAAATCGGACCTCATCCCAGGAATAAAAATTTTGCTGAATCAATAAAAGGGGTAATTTGTAAGCAAAGGAGGAAAAGGGGGCACCAGGCTGAAAGGTAAGCAAATTAGGGTACTCACTTCCATAAGTTACTAAATTCTTATAAACTTCAGGGTTCGGAAATGCACTGCCCAACTGACTTAATTGCTCTTCACACCTCTGCCTTTCGGTAAGAAAATCTTCTGAAATCCCCCGAAAGTAATCTAAGTCCAGTTCAACCTGTGCGTCCAGTGGACGGGATGGATTTAATTGCACTAGCGCAGTCGGTAATCCCGCTAATTTCATCGTTGTAGAATCGATAAAATCACGCCAAACGGGTTCTTTAAAAAAAAACTTTGATGCATAAGGGGAATTGGGTAGAACTGAATAAGTAAGGTGTAATTTATTCTCCCCCTCTGATAAAAATTGAAACATTCCATTGCGTAACAACTCGCCCGAAACGGATAACGCTTTCCGAGTCAGGTCATAATCCTGTCCCACTTCTGAAACGTCTGTCAAGTTGGCGTGTTGATGAGATAATAAAAATAAATCAATACATCCACCAGCGGAAGAAAGCAGGGGCAATCGAATAAGCTTTCCATTATTTAATGAATTCCAAGCGTGATTAGAGCCATATGAAATTTCAATGCTTTTTCCTTCCGTTATTTCAAAATCAAAGGAATAACTCTGCCCGGACTTAAAAGATATGTTGGCAATTTTGACTGGGTCTAAAGGGTGCTGGCTCAATTTATATTCATAACTGAACTTCTCGACAAGAGACTCTTTCTCAAACTGATTATTGGTAAATAATGAACCTTTTTGGTAGTCCGTCATCCAGGCAATTGGATCAGTCGATTTCTTCGCTAACTCGCGAAATAAAGAAAGCAAAATATCGGCCGTTTCTGAATCGTTATAAACGAATGACTTTTTAGAATTATCAATTCTCCATTTTCCATTATTTTCCACTCCCGGTATCCAAAAGAGGAATTTTTTTTCTGAGAGTAAAGAACTGGGAGATAAAATAAGTTCTTCAGCCGATGGACGAATTTTCTCTTCCGGAAACTCAAAATCAAGAAAAGTAATTTCCTCACCATCCTCGCTTAAGCGAATATTTAAATCGATTCCCTCTTCTCCTTTTTCAAGAAAATCAAAAAGGTCTTTCATTTTTTCACTCTCGTCTTCTTTGAAAGTGTAGGCTTTTCGACTAGTACCATTTACTGGCAATTGAATCCTCATTTGCTCGGGTTCAAAATAAGCGGAACCTTTTCCTTTTACTTGCTCAAGTACCAATGGCTTCCCCCTCTGCTTGGCAGTTTTGGCAAGATTTGAATCATCAATATTTATATCGTCCGGTAATTCAAAGGGTTCGATGTGAACGACCCGCGATCCCTCAAGCCTAAGAGTAAAGGGCGTTTTTTGACCCGACTGTAAAAGTTTGTTTAACTTTCTGAGCCTGTTTGCTTCGTTGCCTTGGGCACGACGTAAATCATAGGAAAAAGTTTCGTCTCCCACCACGAAGGATACCTGATCCCCCTCTTCAGAAATGGCAATTGTTTCCTCCTCATTAAAAGAAATCTGTTGGGCTCGACCACGATCCTGAGGTGCTGGAGCTATCGAGAGTTCATCAAAAACAATCTCTCCCTCCCTTTCTGTAAGCACTACTTTTAATTCATCCCCCTCGTGACTTTTCTCCAAAGTTTCTTCAAAACGGTCAAATTGGTCGTCATTAATATTAATCTTGAAAGGTTCATCGGTTCCCACATCAACACTAACCCAGCGTAAATAGGGGTGTTTTTGGACAATTTTTAAATATTCAATTTGATCCAATTGAGCAAATGCACCGGGAACGACAGAATTTGTAGTTGAAAAATTATCCCCTTCATCTTGTTCTTGTATGACACTCTTTACTTGATTAATGGAGGTTTCCTCTTTTTTAAACCAATCTCCAAGGTTGTACGCCAATCCAACAATTAATGCACCCAGCAAGCACAATGCGGTTGAAATAACAGCTAATTGCAATAGCCAGGGTCTTTTCTTTTTTGGTGGAAGCCTCCTGAGCCTTAACGGTCGACCCACTGGGAGTGGTGCTCAAGTATCCTGAATTCGCTCCCTTTATTTGCTCAACTTGTTTTTGACTGAGAGGAGAGCGGGTATTGGAAGAGGTTGCATTCTTCACCCTCTTAGTAGGGGCAACGTTAGGACCTTTTCGAGCCACATGGGCAAGACCGGGATCCACCTCATCTGCAATTGAACTGGATGTCCAATTTCGTAAATCAATGTAATTCCGCAAGCCTCCTTGTTTCAATCGTTCTCCCGCCGGCTGTCCTTCAATCCCGACCCAGGCAAAAGATTTTATATCATCATTCCCCTGTAAGAATGTGGTAAAGGAATAATCCCATGCATCCAAAGATAACTTCAATAAAGCGGAAGATTCAGCAAATAACTGTAATAAATGTTCACTTTTTGCGGGGCCATTTTCTAAGACAATGGGGGGGACCAATCCCGGAGAAACAAGGGTCGCCGCATTGCCAGGGTCATTGGTAAAACTTAACCAATTCTTACAGGGTATCAATCCGCTGGATTTATAATCAGTTAGAGTAATTTCCTCCCCCGGCGTTAGATAACGTGCATCCTCCTCCCACTTACTCCTCCATCCATTCCAATTGAGAAAAATCTCTGCGGGGGATGGACAGGTAGCAATTTCAAAGCCATCCAAAATTAAATGATGGGCCAAGTAGTTGGTTCGGTTGGTATAATCAAGCCCTGCGTCGCAAATTTTAGTGAGAACATAAAATTCCTCGGACCCTAATATAATCTTTCGAAAAATTGAGATTGCAACCCGGCTGTCTCCCACTTGCTGACCAAAATCATAGACACTCAACCTTTCGAGTTCGCGGACTAGGCGATGCCTTAAGTCCTTGTGCCGTGCAACGGTACAGTAACCAGTACGTCCAGGTTCTAAACCCTGGGGCGTACTGGTGAAAATGAGTTGTTGAGCCATTAAAGGAAACCCAATCTAATTAGGTACCGGAGACTACGGGCAACAATTCTGGTTCGACATGATGAAGTACCCACAAGGTAGGAATTTCTACCATTACAGGGTCCAATTTGTCTGGATCTGGAGCAATGTATTTTTGTCCATTTAATTCAACCCGTTCAGGGCTGTGCCCAAATGGACTCACAGGGAAATAACGTACATTACGGGAGAGTGCCTCGGAATTGGCCACTATCGACGGATGCATATCCATCATGTATTCCCGTAAAATCTCGGAATTCTTCTCCACAATATCAAGGTCTAATTTCTTATCCTTAACAGGCCAAAGAATTCGCTCCCAGTCCAACTGGTCGCGCAAAATATCACACTTTCCAATCATCACCGCAAGGGGTACATCAATTTTATCTGCAATGCTGATATTTTGATTTTGTTTTACCCGGATTTCCAGTTCAGCCATGATCGTATCTTGCTGGTCCAATCTCTTTCCTCCTCCATCCATAGAAAATTGCGGGTCTTCGTGTCCCTTAAGTGAACGGCGAAATTCCGGACTGGCAACTGGGTCAAAAAGAAAAAAGATTCCCGAAGAACTCGCTACATGCAAAGTACCCGGGCTTTCTTCATTGGTAATCCCCGGTTCAAAATGTTCCCCTGCATTATCATAGAAAATGAGCGAACAATCATGTCCAGTACCCCGTGGGTCAGATAAACTGAATATAAATGGACGGGGTAATGCCACTACTCGATCGTGCCTTTGTAATCGTTCATACATTTCTCCTTCAAGTTGAGTTTTGATCAACATTGCATCTGCTGAACTACTCCCCGCGAAGAGTCGATTTTTCATTGAGTTTAAAATCGCATTACAACTCGGATCTGCATCACGGAAAGCAATTCCAAACTCTCTAAAAAGGGTTCGTTGTAACTGACGGACTAAAACACTGAGGTAATAAGATTTACCCGAACTTGGTGCCCCCACAATAGAAAAAATATGGTGAGATACATCCATAAAACCGGGTGGCAGTTTTCGGTGACAATGCGCACAGGCAACATCGGTGGTGGGTAACCCCATTGCATCCATCGCTTGTCCCTTTGAATTAAACTCAGTTGGTACGAAACGAAGCATTGCATCCTCTCCCAATTTACGGTCCCCTCTCAGGTCTTCATGGACTGCAATACTGAGCACATCGGCCCGATCAAATTTTAGCCAACAGGTCGGACATGTAAATTCGCCACGATCCGGATCCACGACAATCTCCTCTTGGTATAATGCCTCTTCTTCCTCTTCCTCCTCCTCAGGTCTTTGCAAGAATTCCACCAAATGAACCACCCAGAACGGAACATCTAACCCAACTGGTTTGATCGCACATTCTGAAAGATCAGCACCAAATTCCTGTATCTTTTCTAAAATTTCATATCGACTACACTGTGCATAGTCTGTGCCCGTGCGTCCGTTTGCAAGGATCCATTGACCTTTTTGAATTTGATCCGCCCAGGACTTCGGATCCTTTCCGGCAAAGACAACTAATGGATACCCCATAAATTGAAGGGTACAAACTTCATCATCCTCCACATTAAAAGGCTCAGCAAATGGTCCCCCATTTACCAATAGGCGCTCATCTCCTTTTTTATTCGGTACAATTCGAAAGGCACTGCCCGACTTCTTGACCATACAGGCTCCCTCCCACCCTTCTCCACCGGGTACTTGCCAGTCTGCATTTCCCATGCATCCCACAATGAAGGGGAATTTATCGAGCATACGAAATTGCCCTTCAATGCAATCGTAAATACCAATGGTGCTTTTCTTACCAAGCATAGTTTAAAAAATGTGTTACAGTCATTGAGAGATAAAATAAATTAAGAATTCAATGCTAGTGATTTTCCGTGCTTTATGGCAAAACAATTATACGAGATATGCTTCTTAAAATCTCAACCTTCTTTTCGTTTGATTCCACCGGGATTTTCTTCCCTGAGCTCTTCGGGAAGAAATTCATCCGGAAAGCCCTGATAGCAGACCGGTCTTGCGAATCGTAAAATGGCTCCAGTCCCCACCGAGGTTGACCGACTGTCTGTGGTAGCAGGATAAGGCCCCCCATGCACAATTGATTCGCACACCTCCACTCCGGTCGGAAATTGATTAAATAAAAGTCTGCCCGCCCTCGTTTCCATCAGGTCGAGTAAGTTTTCATGCGAAGACAACATTTCTTTATGACCGAAAAAACTAGCCGTTAACTGACCCTCCATTTCACGGGCTACTCTTAATAAATCTTCCTTATCTTCGTAAGAAACAAGAAGAGTAGTGGGACCAAAAACTTCAGTTGTTAATTGAGGATTTTTCAAAAAACACTCAATACTAGTGTTTAAAACACAGGTGCCTGCATCGCAACCGCCATTACCTTCTTCCGATAAGTCGCTCAGAGCGAGTACCTCAACTCCCTTTTGTTTTACCATTTCCTCAATTCCCTTGGCATAGGATTCCCTAATCCCCTGGTGCAACATCGCCACTGGTGGATAGTCCTTCATTTTTTCAGCGTAGGAATCCCGAAAAATTTCCCCGTCTCCATTATTGGGATAAAATACAATTCCTGGATTAGTACAAAATTGCCCCCCGCCCAGCGTTGCTGAAGCAAATAATCCATCGGCAATATTCTCCATTTCATCCATGTTTAATTCAGGAAGTAAGAAAATGGGGTTAATACTGCTCATCTCTGCAAAAACGGGAATTGGCTCTTTTCTTTGAGAGGCTAGATCAAAAAGAGCACGACCACCAGAACGAGAGCCTGTAAAACCAACTGCTTTAATTACTGAATGAGTCACTAGTGCTTGTCCCACTATTCTACCCTCACCAAACAGAAGAGAAAATGCCCCCTCCGGCAATCCACTTTCTTCTAGAGATTGAACAATTAATTTCCCCACTAGTAATGCAGTGCCTGGGTGGGCATGGTGTGCCTTGACTATCACGGGGCAACCCGCTGCCCATGCAGAAGCCGTATCTCCTCCTGCCACTGAAAAGGCTAATGGAAAATTACTGGCACAAAATACTGCAACAGGGCCAATCGGTCGAAGCATGGCACGTAAATCGGGCTTGGGCAAAGGTAGGCGACCGGGATCCGCTCGATCAATCCGCGCATCCACCCAGGAACCATCCACAAGTAAATCAGCAAACATTCGTAATTGACCACTAGTTCGGCCAGTCTCGCCACGAACCCGAGCTTCTGGCAGACCAGTCTCAACAGTCATAATCTCGACAATTGAATCCACCGCTCCATCCAATCGATCGGCCAATAATCGAAGAAATTCTGCTTTTTTCTGACCCGAAAGCGAGGCCATTGGCAGGCATGACAATTGAGCAAGTTCACAGGACCGCTGAACATCACCTTCCGACGAATGCGAATATTCAGTGCCCAATTCACTTCCCGTTTTCGGGTCTACTGCACGAAAAGTTGAACTCGTCTGTTCTCCTCGAGAAAAACCAATTAATGAAGTTTCAGTCATAATTATATAATTGTTTAATTTAGTAAGCTATTCCACTGAATTTACTAGAGTACCGATAAGATCAATCGAAATCGAGACAACATCGCCCGATTGTAAAGTAAAGTTATTACTTGGTACGATACCAGTTCCAGTCATTAAAAACACCCCTTGTGGAAACGAGGTCTCCCGAAAAAGAAAACCGATTAATTCATTGGGGGTTCTTTTCATTTCTGAAAGTGTCGTCTTGCCGGAAAAAACTTCTTTTTCTTCACGATGAATCAAAATGGATATAGTAGTGTCCAAAGAAAGAGGTTCTGGTGGAACATACAAGCAGGGACCCAAGCAGGCACATTTATCAAAAGTTTTAGCCTGTGGTAAATACAATGGATTCTCTCCCTCTATGCTCCGGGAGGAAACATCATTTCCAATCGTGTAGGCCACAATCTTTCCCGATGTTGTTGCAAATAAGGTTAATTCTGGTTCCGGGACATCCCAATCGGAATCCTTGCGAATTCGAAAAGTTTGCCCATGCCCCACTACCCTGCTTGGAGTGGCTTTTAAAAATATCTCCGGTCGGTCGGCTTGGTAAACCCGGCTGTAAAAATCTCCACCACCGGCATCCCGGGATTCCTCCATCCTTGCTAATCGACTTGAGCGGTAGGTCACTCCTGCTGCCCAAACTTCTTGTACTCCGACAGGAGGGAGCAGATTAATCAAGGCTTGTTGAGGGTCAGAAATAGAACTCCCCCTTTGCCATTCCTCTTCAAGGCACACCCGCAAATTATCGTTATTAATCAGAGAGTTCCAATCATCAATATTGTTCACAAATCGATGATCTTCATCCTTTTTAATAATAAATCCGTCTCCAGTTTTATACAAATGCATCGTTCAACAAATAAGAATGAAAAAATGAATTTTCTACTTTCTTAAAGACTTTCTAGCAAGGGGTAATTCATGGCAAACTACCGATTTGTCATCTCTTGAGAACACTCGATTATTAGAATAGGCGGGATGGGCCCAAGTTTTACCGACAACTTGGTCACGCCTGTATTCGGTATAACCCTCTTTTACTAAGTTGATAAAAACAAGTTCTCCATAGGCATTCAAAGCAAGGGCGTCTCCCACTTCCTGCTCCGACCATACGATGCTTGCCTGGGGTTTCGTTCAGACGGGGTGACTTGATGATGATCACGCATCCCTATATTTTCTCTTGTTTACGAATTGAAGGCAAGAGGATGTACCCTGACTCCGAAAGTAAAAACTCGCCCTTCTTCAACGGTAACGGAAGACCGTGGTCCTTTCCCGCACCCCATATCACCATAATCAACCGGGTAGGAAAAACTCCATACCTCCACTCCTGTACTTGCATTTAAGCAAACTATTCGTTCCATCCCCTTCCCCTCCTCAGAATTCGGCCGATCCATTGAGTAAAGAGGTCCATCCTGTATCGTTATTCCCGAGTAATTCGGAAACACTTTAGTTTTCCAGACTCCCTTGAGACCCGCGGTCAGTAACACTCTGGAAATCTCAGGAACATTCCATGTTCCATCTCCCTGCGCTCCCCTCCATCGTGGCCAATCACCGTGCAGAAAAGATTGTACCGCAAGAGAAAGAAGGCAACAGATTGGAAGAAAGTGCCTATTCATTTTTCCC
>JABGUO010000466.1 GCA_018646565.1 Opitutia bacterium
CGATCCCTCATGGGACTGCCCCATTGATTGCATGTAAAAGAAGGGCATTTCCTTGGAAGGACGCTTGTGCCAACTTGCCTTATTGCTCGACTGATCCCATGGCTTAGTACCATCATATTTAAAATTATAATCCTCCTTACTATTGTTTGCACAATAATATCCATTCTTTCTCAGAGAAGCAGACCAGGGTAAAAAACCATTTGAGAACTGAGCCGGTGCCGCTTTTCGATGATATTGAAAACCACCCCGCGGAGCCAGTATTCCCGTAGCCAATGTTGATCGGGCTACCGAACAAACCGGCGAATTGGAAAAAGCATGATTAAAGGTGACCCCTCTTCTAGCCATTTTTTCCACATTGGGCATGCGACCAAATTTTGCCCCATAATGGTTCAGGTAATGAACAGAATTATCTTCTGAAACTAAAAAAACAAAATTAGGTTTTTTAGCATGAACCCAACCAACAAAAATGAAGAGCAGTGGAAGAAAATGATACGTTTTCATGGATCCTCTTATGAGAGGATTACCTTTCAAGTCGACCGTAATACTATCAATTCATGCAATAATATCTTTGACCACATGACCGTGAATATCGGTCAGTCGAAAATCCCGTCCCTGATATCGGTAAGTAAGTTTTCGGTGATCAATCCCGAGAAGGTGTAGAATTGTTGCATTCAAATCATGCACATGCATCGTATCCTTTGTCCAATGATCCATATTGGGCTTAATTACATTTCCGTCCCGATCTGTCAGGTTGTATCCGTACTGATCGGATTGTCCGTAAGTGATTCCGGGTTTCACTCCACCGCCCGCCATCCAGGTCGTGAATGCTCGTGGATGATGATCCCGACCATAATTTTCTCTTGTCAATTTCCCTTGGCAATAATTAGTTCGCCCAAATTCCCCTCCCCACACAACTAAAGTGTCATCAAGCATACCCAAACGTTTAAGATCGGTAATCAATGCATAACAGGCTTGGTCAATATCCTTGCATTGGGAACCGTGCTGACTGGGCAAGTTGCCATGAGAATCCCAGCCCCTGTGAAAAATTTGTATATTGCGCACCCCGCGCTGAGCCATCCGTCGGGCATTCAGACAGGAGGCGGCAAATGTACCGGCTGTCTTGGCATCCTCTCCATACAAATCAAAAACCTCGTCCGGTTCTTCACTATGATCCATCAGTTCCGGAATGGAAGATTGCATTCGATAAGCCATTTCGTGTTGCTTGATTCGGGAAAGAACTTCGGGGTCAGCAAAATCCTGATAGTGATTTTGGTTAAGCACAGAAAGGGCATCGAGCTGGGAACGACGATCACTTCGGGAGACACCCGCCGGATTCTTCAGATAAAGAACGGGGTTTTCAGCCGCTCGAAAAAGAACACCCTGGTGATCGGATGGCATAAAGCCAGTGCCCCACAATCGATTAAACAGGCTTTGTTGCGGATGGTTACTTCGGGCATGCATCACGACATAATTAGGTAAATCCTCATTCATACTCCCCAGTCCATAACTTAGCCATGCCCCCAAGCTCGGACGGCCAGGGATTTGGCTACCGGTTTGGATATAAGTAATGGCTGGATCATGATTAATTGCCTCCGTAAAAGTACCGTGCACGACACATAATTCTTTGGCCACCTTGGTAGTGTGCGGAAGCAACGAACTTACCCAAACTCCCCGGTCATTATTTTCCTGCTTTGTGAATTTGTACTTACTGGGAGCTAATGGAAGACTTTTTTGACCAGAAGTCATCCCGGTAATCCGTTGACCATCCCGCACCTCCGGTGGGAGATCTTTGCCAAACTCGTCGTTTAACTTGGGCTTATAGTCCCACATATCAATATGGCTGGGCCCCCCACTCATGAACAAGTAAATCACTCGCTTTGCCTTGGCCTGGTGATGCATCCCATCGAAAGATTTTTTGCCGAGCAAATCACTCCCTAATAATCCGGCCATTGCAGCTGTTCCTAAACCGAGGGCCGATCGGCCAAAAAATTTCCGCCGTGTAACTGATAAGGAGTGATCGAAAAGTATGTCGCTTGGGTTCATCATTATTTTAATATAATAAAAGGGCAGGATCGCTGGCCAGCATAGTTGCCGCAACCTGAGTCCATGCCGCCACCTCTTCTGTAGGAAGCTTTTGATCTACAGCAGAAAGCCCTTGCCCCATAAGTTTTAACGCATCGCTAGGATTCTTAGAATACCGAGTCTTAGAATTTTGGAGTAATTCAGAAAGTGCATCGATTTCGATCGATTTTGGTTTTCGTGAGGTGAGTAATTCGAACAGATAATGAATCCGTGCAGTATCTTCGACCGCATGACGAATTAAGCGTTCGGCTAATTTACGGGAAGCTTCCAATCTTTGTGTTTCGTTCAAAAGGGCCAAAGATTGAAGAGAAGTACTGGTTCGGGAGCGCTGCACACAACTGGACTCCCGGCTGGGGGCATCAAACAGGGACATCATGGGATGCGGGGATGTGCGCTTCCAATACATGTAGAGACTACGACGATAGATACTATCATCAGTGTCCATCTTATAGTTTTTCGTATCACTATTGGGATGGGACAAGGCGATCCACATTCCCGAAGGTTGATAAGGCTTAAATCCTTCTCCTCCAATCTTACGGTTGAGCAACCCGGAAGACCAAAGAGAAAGGTCTCGGACCACTTCCGCATCCAAGCGAAAGGAAGGCCCCCTGCCCCAATTTCTATTCTCGGGATCGGGAAAATCTAACCGTCGGGCGGAAGATTGCCGAAAGGTCCGGCTGCTCAGCAACTGGGTGAGTAAACGTTTGAGATTCCATCCGTTCTCCCGAAAATCCACTGCCAACCAATCCAACAATTCGGGATGAGTGGGATGTTCACCCTGTAACCCAAACTCCTCTGGCGTACGTACCAAACCTTCCCCAAAGACCATAAGCCAAAACCGATTGACCAAAACCCTGGAGGTCAGAGGTTGCTCGTCACTGGTGATCCAATTGGCCAAACCCAAACGGTTGGAAGGACTCCCCTCTTTCATCTTGCCCAAGATGGAAAATACTCCGGGGTCCAAGGCTTTGCCGATTGGCTTTGTATATTCCCCACGCTCCAAAATCTTGGTCTCCCGCCTGCTTTGCTGCGGTAATTCGCGGGCAATAAGTGTGGTGGTAAGGTAATTCTTTTCGGAGTTAATTCTCTCGGCATTCAACACCTGGGCACGGGCAAGTAGATCATCCTTTGCAATCACATCCTTCTTGAGAAGTTCGACCTCCGCGATTTGCATTTCTTTTGAATAAACATCCACTAATTTGGGAAAAGTCAGCCGGTAATGCTGGTAGGATGAATTATTATCAAATAAAATTTCCTTCTTTTGACGACGCTTTGTAAAATTGGGTACTTCACCTTCTGAAATCAGAGTAAAGGACTTACCATTAGTCGATCCTTCTAACCTGTAGGTTTTGGGGTCACGCCCAGGAGCATCCTCAGCTGAGGTTAGGCTTAACCCGGCAACGAGTCCCAAACGAGTAATAATGGTCAACCCGCTTCCATTTCCATCCCGATTTAAATACTTGGTGCCTGGTCTGTCATCAATTGCCATTTCCGGTTTTTGGTTTCTGGGATAATTAGTGGAGCTACCTCTTACTTGGTTTCCAGGCTTACCGAGATCAGCATTGAGCAAATCGGTAAGTGAGGAAAGGCTGTCATCCTTTCCATTGTATTTTCCTGAATCCTTAACCTCTTTTAAAAATTCCGTTTCTTTCTTAAGAAAATCGTTCCATTTCTTTTTCGACACTGGATCCTTTGCCACAGTCAAATGATCGCCGTAGACATATTTGTTTCTATCCATCGATTCTTCTGCTGTGTTGTTGAAAAAAGCAAGAAACTCAAAGTATTCCTGATGAGTAATCGGATCGTACTTGTGCGTGTGACATCGGGAACAGGTAAGCGATAAGCCAAGCAACGCAGTTCCAGTTGTTTCCACCCGGTCAAAATTGTTCTTTGCCTGCAATTCTTGACGAATTGCTCCCCCCTCTCCCGATGTGGGATTCAATCGTACATAGCCAGTAGCAATTTTTTGATCCTCCGAAGGATTGGGCATCAAATCTCCAGCCAATTGGAAACGGATGAATTCATCGATGGGTTGATTGGCATTGAGAGCACGCACCACCCAGTCCCGATAAGGATATATCCCCCGACGGTTATCGAGGTGCAATCCATGGGTATCCCCGTAGCGTACTGCATCCAACCAGTAGCGCGAAACATGCTCACCGTAGTCAACTTTGGCAAACAAGCGGGCTAGAAAATGCTCGTAGGCACCTGGCTCATCGTCACTTAAAAATTCATCCAACTCCTCTGGCTCGGGGGGTAAACCGTTGAGAATAAGAGAAGCCCGCCTTGCCAAAGTCGCTCGGTCTGGTTCCTCGGCGAAACGAGATCCTGCTCTCTTCAGACCACGGGCAATAAAATGATCCACTGGATTGCCTGTTGGCTCCACTCGCCCTTTGGACGGGGCAACAAACGACCAATGTTGGGCATATTGGGCACCCGACTTTACCCAATCCGTAATTAATTTTTTCTCCTTGGCAGACAAGGATTTCCCAAAATCCTCGGGTGGCATGGGGTCATCCTCATCAGCAATCCGAAATAAAAGTTCGCTCTCAATGAGGTCATTCGGATCAATTGCATGGTAACCACCCAGGTCCTTCTTTGCTAATTCCTCTAAATCGAGTCGGACCAAGTCTTTCTTTTTTGTGTCCGGTCCATGACAAGCAAAGCATTTATTCGAAAGAATAGGTAAAACTTCCCGGGCAAAGTCTATTGTTGTATCTTCTCCTGCCAAAAATGAGACAGAAAAAAATGCAACTGTAATAAATGGAAATACTTTAATTTGACTTAGCATATGAGTGTATCACTCCAAAAGCTAACGAATTTGACAAAAAAGATTAAATACCTGGTATTGGATCTCTCGGAATCTTTTTTCCCTTCCCAGATCACATGATCTTTTTTACTGTTAAAATCCGACCCCGCTTCCCTTCGCGGGAGGCCTGTTGACTTAAAGTAAAAACAGTAAGTGTTCTTCAACCACCTTTTTGAATTTTGGATCTTCAGCCAGATTTTCATAATCCTGCTTATCTTCATCCTCATGTGGAAATACTCCCCAATCAACCAGGGGATGATTCCCAAAAGGAGTGGTGATCAACTCAGCTTTTGGTTTTATCCCAAATCCAGATCGAACTCCAACATGATCAAATTCTTGATCACCTTTTTGTCTCCCATTAGATCCGAGATAAGTCTTCCCCCCCATTGAAGTTTGATACCCGCCATATTTCTTTAAATACTGCGGTAGAGAAAAATGGTTCTTAAATTCAGGAAGGCTTCTAATCCAAGGACCCTAAACTTAAACGCAAGTAGAGGAAGGACGCATTCCAAACCTAAGACTGGTCCAAGATGGATTACACATCAGTTACTGAGAGTGCACATTAGTAAATGCAGTTCCTGATTTTGCTAACTTATTAATATTAGGAGTATTGGCTAAGGGGTGCCTACCCATAAAACCAATCCAGTCATTTTGGTCATCGATGGCTAGCATTAAAACATTGGGCTTTTCTCCCCGTAGGAAAAACAAATTGTGAAAAGTAGAAAGAAATAGAATTTCTTCATAATGACTCAAAATGAAACTCGATTTCAAAAGCAAGATTATGCTCGTTTTACCATTGATTTATTCACAAATCATGTCACGATGTGACCTTTATTCGTTTATTCACGGAAAGGTTAGGAGGTTTAATTTAAATTTCCCGACCCAAAATGTTACGAACGATCTAGGATAA
>JABGUO010000467.1 GCA_018646565.1 Opitutia bacterium
AATTAGATTACCTGTTTGGACCATCGTTTTTCTGGCATTTCATTTTTCTACCAGAGCTGAAACTAATGGGAAGAAACCCAATATTCTAATCTGTATATCTGAAGACCACGCTGTACGGTTTCTGGCTAATTCAGAAGATTTAGGGACATTAATTAATCCCACTCCTCATTTAAGCAAAATATCTCAAGTCGGTGAATTTCATCCGCTTGCTTACTGTACCAATGCAGGTCCAAACTATACTGCCTTTTCTCTGCTTACTGGAAAATCAAAGAGTACGAAAATAGAAGGTTTTGACACTAGTCAATTCCTCAGTCGACACTTTAAAACGATAGGATATGAAACAGTTTTCTTTGGTTCTTGGACTTGGGACAAGGACCCTAATCATGCAGGTTTTGACTTCTGGAAGATTTTGGATGACCCGGAAATTTTTGTTAATCCACGCATCAAAGATTCTAAAAACCAGTATGTAACCGAGGGTCATACAACTGATGTGATTACAGATTTAGCCATTCAATGGTTAAATAAGCGCACTGAAACAAAACCTTTTTTTGCTCTAGTTTCCTTTCAAGCAACAAAAAGACCATGGATTCCGCCCATTAGGACGATCGATATATACAACGCCGAATGGTTTGATACTCCAGAAACTTTTTCTTCAAACCTCGAAAACAGGGCACCGGCAAATAAATACCAAAATATGAACATAGGTGCAGACCTAGACCCTGTACTAGATTTATTTTTACCTAGTTACGCTGATCTGAATTCTTCTAACAGTACACCCTCTATCTGGGCTAAAAACTGGAAATCCATGAACGATGAACAGAAGACCGCATGGGGACTTTCGTGGAAACCTCAAAACGAAGCATTTTCTCGTGAATCACCACAAGGCGAATCGGTTTCAATTTGGATGTTTCAAAGGTTTATTAAAAATTACCTCCGATGCTTATATGCCATGGATGAAAACATCGGGCGACTTATCGACTCCATGGATTCTAATGTCGAGGAGGGGTATAATTTTATTTACACCTCTGAAAGAGGAAGATTTACCGGTGAATTCGGATGGTTTGGCAGCGAATGGATGTATGAACCAAGTGCTCGTATTCCCTTGGTATTTGCAAGCTTCAAGGGATTGAATGCTCCGGTTGTTAAAACTGAAGAGATTTTCCGAGACTTTGATTTATATTCTCTCATAAAAAATCTTGGTAAATCTATAACCAACGGACCTAGCCAAATTATTCCACAGTCTAATTCAACTCTGATTAGAAATAATCAACTGTATTTCTCCCACCTTACCCATCCAGGAGAATACGGCGTTTCCCCCCACCATGGATTGAGAAAAGGGCAATATAAAATTGTACATTACTATCCATTCGACGAATGGGAGTTTTTCGATTTGGAGAATGACCCCAAAGAATTGCAAAACCTTTTCAACAATGAGACTCACTCCACCCTTGTCACCGAATACAAAGAATATCTGAAAAGTGCAGGCGAATTCAGGAAAAATAAGCGTGAAAATCAACTTTTTTCTGAAAATTGGAAAAGAAAACAAAGAAGCCCGAAAAATAAAAAACGCTGACACCCTATTTCCGTTATCCCATAAGTTGACCAAAAATAGTAAAAACGCTTAATTTAGTTTTATTTTATAAAATTCTTTTGATTTATGATAATTATAACCCTATTTTAGTAAAAGATTTGCATAACTCGAGGGGCATCGTTTGGGAGGACGATGCCTTTCTTTTGGTCTTTTATCGTTATACATTATGAAAATTATTCCTTACCTTATTATCTGCTTAATTCCCCTAACTAACTTCGGGGAAAGCAGAAAAGAAAACCGGCCTAACATTTTGTTCGTTTTCTCCGATGATCATGCACCCCATGCAATTGGTTCTTACAATGGATGGTTAAAGGAAGTAAACCCAACGCCCGCAATCGATAAACTAGCAGATTCAGGTATGGTTTTCGTAAACAGTTTTTGCACAAATTCAATTTGTGGTCCAAGTCGAGCCGTCATCCAGACTGGAAAGCATAGCCATAAAAATGGCTTCATGAACAACGGCAATGCATTTGATTGGAATCAACAAACCTTTCCTAAACTTTTACAAAAGGCTGGCTACCAGACTGCAATCTATGGAAAAAGTCACCTTAAGGGAAAACCTTTAGGCTATGATGACTGGGCGGTTCTACCAGGACAGGGGTTATATTATAATCCAGATCTTATTTTTCCTGATAAAAAAAGACGTATCGAAGGCCACTGCACCGATGTGGTAACAAATTTAGCAGTGGAGTGGCTCAATCAAAAAAGGACCGAAGAAAAGCCTTTTTTGCTAATGGTTCAACACAAAGCACCCCATCGGAGTTGGATGCCAGCCCTTAGGCATTTGCCCCTTTATGACGACATTGAAATTCCTGAACCACCTACCCTTTTCGATAAATGGACAGATAATGCTCCCGGAGCAAGACTACAAGAACTGGAAATCGACCGACATATGGATTTAAATTACGACTTATTCGTAGATTTGACCCCAGGATTTAATCAAGAACCTTCTCAGAAAGCTCAGGACCGCTCGGCATGGCGTAACATGAAAAGAATGACGCCTAATCAAATTAATACTTGGAGGTCTCATTATGAACCAAGAGATGCAGCTTTTAAGAAGGCCAAACTTTCAGCTAAAGATCTTGTCCGTTGGAAGTTTCAAAGATACGCAAAGAACTATTTAAGATGCGTTAAGGGTGTCGACGAGAGCTTACACACACTCCAAGAAGAGCTTAGAAAGCTGGGGCTCGATAAAAACACCATTGTTATCTACTCCTCTGACCAAGGTTTCTACATTGGAGATCATGGATGGTACGACAAACGCTGGATGTATGAGGAATCGCTCAAAATGCCACTTATCGTGAAATGGCCAGGCACCATCAAAGCGGGTAGTAAACAGGAAGAAATGGTACAAAATCTCGACTATGCTCAGACTTTTCTCGATCTTGCCGGAGCACCTCAACCCAAAGACATGCAGGGGCGATCGATCGTGCCTTTGCTTAAAGGGGAAAAATTGGACAATTGGAGAAAAGAAATCTACTACCACTATTACGAATATCCCAGTGTTCACATGGTTCCCCGTCACTACGGCATTAGGACAAATAGATACAAATTAATGCATTTCTATGAATTTGGAGATGAATGGGAAATGTACGACCTCAAGAAAGATCCCGACGAGGTAACAAATATTTATGGAAAGGAAGAGTATTTAGAACTTCAAAAATCCCTAAAAAAGAGATTAAAAAATCTCCAAAAATTTTATGATGACCAAAGCGATACATCTGTAAGACCTGAATATATCGAAAAATACAGGAAGAAATCGTAAATTCTCTTACCTTAGTTGTGTGCAAACGATATTTTCACAAAATGGTCTGGATGCATCCAATCCTTGAGAGACCATTTTTTTGAAATCACTCGATAACAATTAGGCTTGGCGGTGAGATTTGGTTCGAAATCTGTA
>JABGUO010000468.1 GCA_018646565.1 Opitutia bacterium
GAGTTCGGCCTTTCATCCTCTTCATTCAAGGAATCTAGATTTTTAACATTTCTATTTTGTAATGCAGTTTTAGTTAGAAAGAATAAATAACTTGCAATAAAAATGAGCAATACCAGTCCAGGTATGGTACTTAAAGAGTGAGACGGGTGTAAAAAAAGGTATCCAGTAAAAGAAAAACTGAGAATGAGAAGAATTACACTTTGGGTTGGGGCAACCGCATTTCTTGTATCAATGGGAGAAATAAGGAGAGAAATACCTAATATTAGTCCAATGTTTGCAATATTTGATCCGATTATATTTCCCAAAATTAAACCTTGGGCCCCACTTGTGACAGCTGCGATAGAGGTGAAAAGCTCTGGTGCAGAAGTTGCAATTGACACAACTGTTAATCCAACAACAACGCTGGGAATGCCAAAAGATTTTGCAAGATTGGAGCAATGATCGCTAAGTAAGTCCCCTCCTTTGGTCAGTAAATAAAATCCAATAACCATAGAAAGTATAAGTACCCCAATATAAAGCGAGGGAGACTCCGTTTGAAAAGAGGAGCACAGATTAGTTAAAAAGTGGTACATTATTGATAAACAAATCAGGGTGAGTTTTGCTCTTTAGAAGGCAAGCAGAATCGCCTTCTCACTTTTCCACACTTGACATATAGATATATTCCCACATCTTTCGTGCCTTCTCTTTTATTTCCCAAAAGTCCACAATGAACCAAGCAGAAAAACTTAAGGATACTTTGAATTTACCAAAGACCGACTTTCCCATGCGAGCAAATGCGGTGGAAAGAGAACCTGTTCGATTATCCCATTGGGAGGATCAAGATGTTTATCAAAAAATGCAGGAAAAGAATGCCGGGAAAGAAGATTTTATCCTACACGATGGACCTCCTTTCACGAATGGAGATGTGCATGTTGGTACTGCTCTCAACAAGACTCTCAAAGATGTCATTTTAAGATATAAGAATGCCCGGGGTTTTCGTACCCCTTATGTGCCTGGATGGGATTGTCATGGATTACCAATCGAGCACAAGGTAAGCAAGGTCTTGAGGAAGGAAAAAAAAGAATTTGATACCCTTTCTTTAAGACAAGCTTGCCAAGAATTTTCAAAAGGATTTATCGAAACCCAGCGAGCACAATTTAAGAGATTGGGTGTACTTGCAGATTGGAGTAGTGAATACAGAACGATGAATAGTACCTACGAAGCGGAGATTTTGAGAACTTTTGCGGAGTTTGTAAAAAAGGACTTAGTTTATCGGAGCAAAAAACCAGTTTATTGGTCAATTCCATGTAGGACTGCACTTGCAGAAGCAGAGATTGAATATCAAGATCATATCAGTCCTTCCATTTTTGTTCCTTTTGCTGTACTCGGGGATAAATCCAATAGTGAACGACAATCGAATGTCGTTATCTGGACTACTACCCCTTGGACACTGCCAGCAAATCTTGCACTAGCTGTTCACCCTCGTGTTCGCTATGTGGAAGTAATTAGTTCCGAGAAGTCTTATTGGGTAGCAGAAGAACTTGCCGAATCTTTTATTAATTCCTGCGGTCTTCAAGCATGTGAGTTTGGAGAAAAATTATTGGGCAGTGAGATGACATCATGGGTCACTCAGCATCCTTTTATCGACCGAGAGAGCCCAGTTGTTTCGGCAGAGTATGTAACCACCGAATCCGGTACTGGATGCGTCCATATTGCACCAGGCCATGGTTTAGATGATTATATAACGGGACTTGAAAATAAATTGGAGGTTTATTGCCCATTGGACGACAATGGATGCTATGTTGACGATGGACAAATTCCATCCAATTTGGTGGGTGTATCTGTACTGGAAAAGGCTTCTGGTTGTCCTGCGAATAAGGAGGTTCTTTCCATACTGAGAGAGTCTGGTAAATTACTTGCACAGACAGATCACGCTCATCAGTACCCTCATTGTTGGCGAAGTAAAACACCTGTGGTATTTCGTGCAATGGACCAATGGTTTGTTGCCTTAGATAAAGATGAATTGAGGAAGAAATGTATGGAGGAAGTTCAGTCAGTTAATTTTACTCCTGATTGGGGAAAAAATAGGATACATGGTTTTTTACAATCCCGACCCGACTGGTGCATTTCACGACAACGTTCTTGGGGGGTCCCTATCCCCGTGTTTTATGATGAGGAAGGAGAGGCTCTCCTCGATGAAAAGCTTATCTTGGGATTGGCTGACAAGATTGAAAAACTGGGGACAGATGCGTGGTTTTCATTATCAGAAAATGAATTATTAGATGGGTTGCCCATTCCCGCAGACTGGAAAGGAAGGACATTACATAAAGGAACC
>JABGUO010000469.1 GCA_018646565.1 Opitutia bacterium
ACAGATAAAAACAATGGAGGTAGCAAAAATCAGGGTAAAAAATACTTGTTTTCCGAAATTCTCCCAAACTCCTCGAATCCCAGATGACAATTTTAAATCCTCGCTCTCCTCCTTCAGCCCTTTCCTTCTACGGGCGAGCTTGCGAACACTCTTTTTTCGTAAAGGTTTACTTTCTTCCATTACAATTACAAGAATTTAGCATTCGGGCTTTTCATAAGCCGAGATTATTTTACTCACGAGCGGATGCCGAACTACATCGCGATGATCGAATTGATGAAAATATACTCCATCTACATTCGAAAGCGTTTTGTGGGCTTCCACTAATCCAGATTCCTGCTTGGATGGAAGGTCAATCTGTGTAACATCTCCAGTTACCACCATTTTACTGCCTTCCCCCAATCGAGTCAAAAACATCATCATTTGAGAACGAGTTGTGTTTTGAGCTTCGTCAAGGAGTGCAAAGCATTTCCCCAGTGTGCGTCCCCGCATGTAGGCAAGCGGAGCAATTTCAACCACTCCTGTTTCAATTAATTTACGAGCCTCGATGGGACCTAGCACTTCATCCATTGCGTCGTATAGGGGCCTTAAGTAAGGTAACAATTTTTCCTCTAAGTCACCCGGTAAGAAACCAAGAGCTTCGCCCGCTTCTACAGCAGGTCGGGCAAGAACAATGCGCTGCACATCTCCTCTCAACAATGCATCTAGTGCTAATATCATAGCGAGGAAAGTCTTTCCGGTACCAGCGGGACCGATCCCAAAGACAAGGTCATGTTTAATAATCAAATCTAAAAAGTGTCTCTGACTAAGATTACGAGGAACAATCGAAGTTTTTCTTATCTTTAAAACCAGTGGTTTTGAAAGTAATTCGCGAAGTTCCTTAGATTGACCAGTTGCAATTTTTTCTAGAAAACGAATAAAATCAGCCCCTTTCGGAGTAAAACCCTGTTCTTGTCCGATTTGGAGTAGAGAAAATAACTCTTCGCATTGATTGACGCCCTTCTCATCACCACTTATCTGAAGCGAAGAACCTCGAGCAACTAAATGCACATTTAGACTCTTTTCAATGGATCTTAAGTTTTTCGGCTTTTCTTCGTAGAGCTTGTGAAAATCTCTTTCTGAATCAAATTCTAAGGTACTTTCAGCCATGAAAATTAGAGGACATAAAAATGATCAACTGAGATCATAAAGGATGTTTTTTCGGAACGATCAATGACCAATTTAACTCACACGAAAAGCGAGAAAAAAAGTGTCGAATGATTGTGGGGAAGAGTAATTCATGAAAATCGTAAATGAATGTCTATAATACATTACCCACACAACCAATCGCAAGTCTTGAATCAAGAGTTAAAAACGATTCAAGTTGCCAATCAAACCACTTACCTTTTGTGACATTGGATGAATATAATAAAAAATCATAAATGAATGTTCTTTTCGTTAGCCCCGAAGTGGGACCATTAGTACGAGCGGGAGGACTAGGAGATGTGGTCGGGGCACTTCCACTTGCCCTTCGCCAATTGGGAGTGGATGTAAGAGTTCTCTGTCCATTGCACAGGGAATGCAAGCAGTTGGATTCAGAGATATTACCCACTACCATTACTCTTAAATTTGGATTCAAATCATATTTATTTCAATTTTTTGAAACAAGGCTTGGCGATTCTGATATTCCCGTCTATCTGCTTGAAAATAAATTTCTTTTTGACCGTCCTGGAATTTATGCCGATGAAAATGGCGATTATCTTGATAACCCGCTCCGTTGTTTTGCCTTAAGTAAAGCGGCATTATCCGTAGAAAAGGTGACCGGATGGAGACCCGATATTTTTCACGCTCACGATTGGATGGCGGCACCTTTACCTGCCTACTTAAATGCTCAATCATCCCCCAAAAGAAAATCTCGATCGGTTCTCACCATTCATAATTTGGAACATCAGGGTTCATTTCCAGAAAAAACTTTTTCACTTTCAGGTCTTCCGAGCATATTTGGCGGAATTGAAGGTTTTAATCATTACAATGCAATGAACCTATTAAAAGGAGGTATTCAGCATGCAGATAAGATCACCACGGTGAGTCCCAGTTATTCAGAAGAAATACGTACTCCACATTATGGTCAGGGTCTTGAAACGTCTTTGCAATACAGAGGTGCCGATCTGATCGGTATTTTAAACGGAATCGATGAAAATAGTTGGAATCCAGAGACTGATATTGTCCTTAAACATACGATCAATCCAGCCGAACCAGGAAAGGGGAAACGAGCCAACAAAATCGCCCTGCTTCAAGAAATGAATTTACAATTTGATGAGAAAACCCCTGTTTTTGGAGCAGTCTCTAGATTGTATCATCAAAAAGGCTTGGATTTATTAGCGGACTCTCTTCCCGACCTCTTTGCCACAGACCGAAACTTTCAATTTATCTTACTCGGTAGTGGAGATAAAAATGAAGAAAACAGATTCAAAAAACTGGCCGAACAATTCCCGCAAAACATTAGTGTTTTTATTGGATTTGATGATGGACTTGCCCGCAGAATATTTGCGGGTTCTGATTTCTTTTTAATGCCCAGTCGGTTCGAACCCTGTGGCCTAGCGCAACAGTATGCTATGAGGTATGGTACCATTCCAGTCGCTCGAAAAACAGGAGGCCTTGCAGATACAATCGTAGACCTATCGAGTGACCAGGCTTCCACTCCCAATGGATTTCTTTTCGAAGAATGCACATCCGCATCACTCAGTGAAGTTATTAACAGAGCTTTAATACTCTTTAACAATGCAAATTCTTTCCGGCAAATCCGAAAAAATGCAATTGAGACCTCTTGTTCATGGGATTTAGCGGCCAAAAAATATACCGAAGTATATGACTGGGCATTGCGCGAAGATTTGCATGGGTGAGCCTGTGTGTATAACTTTCTTCTAAAACCAAGGGTTTCCCCTTGCGAACTGACATCTAGAAAAATTAAAATATAGCATTTATTTTGTAATTTCTATCTCTATTTATGATCTCTAACGGCCCTGCACGAACATTCACCCGAAATGCGGTGGAAGCATGGCTATTTCGTCTATCCGAGTGTGATTGGGAAAAATTCATAAATAAAGATCATCTTAAAATTGGCCGAACCTTTTATCGAGAAGGCACTCTTTCCTCACTTGATATCCAAACAAGTCAAATCATTGTGACCCGCAAGGTGAATCGGGTAGAAACGTATTCCGTGATTGAATGGAACGAGCAAAGACCTGAAATTCGAACATCCTCACCCGATGATACACTCGGAATCGCCCTCGGAACCGCAGGTCTTTATGAAATTGAAGAATTGGTGGCCGAGATCCACGAGGAAGATCCTCTTCTTGAGCAACTCACTCCCTCGGAGGTGGATATACCGAAGGAACC
>JABGUO010000470.1 GCA_018646565.1 Opitutia bacterium
ATTTTTCTATTCGCACGCCCAATTTCTCTCCGTTGGGTAAATCAATTGCAAAACGAACTACTTTCTTTGAAAATTTGTTAGTATAGGATATTCGAGGCGAAACAGCCTTACTGATAAGGTTTACTAGTTTAAGAACAATTACAGAATCAGATGTGGAAGAGTTGGATCCACCAACCTCCAAAACAGAGGGTTCTTTATCATTGAGATTCATTGAACTTAAGGATTGAGCATTTTTTGTGCCATGATCCTTGTTCTTTTTTCTACTATCTTGGTTTTGATTATCTCGATTCGTTGACCTATGGGTTGGTTCATTTAATAATGGAGTTTTAGTAGGCTCCTTGGGAACTAAAATAACAGTAGGACGAGCAGTAAGAGCAGATGCCTTAACACTCTTAGTAGAT
Organism: Opitutia bacterium; assembly: GCA_018646565.1. Classification (GTDB taxonomy): domain Bacteria; phylum Verrucomicrobiota; class Verrucomicrobiia; order Opitutales; family Seribacteraceae; genus Seribacter. The sequence continues at coordinate 402 of JABGUO010000470.1, forward strand.
ACCGATGGTTGGAAAAGGGCAGGTTTAACTAAGTCTTGCTTTGTCGGGTTTGTGTTTTGCTTGCTAACAAAATTATTGGTTGAAGATACTCGAGGTGAAATCTTGCTAGACTCTGACAAAATTGCTCTTTCAAAGCTAACATTGGAGCGGTTGGAAGAATGAAGATTGGAGCTTTGCTTCGAAGAATGTGAATTGGTTGTCTTAGGAGAAACGGAAGAATCATTCTTACTAGATTTGGAATTCAAAGTGCTAGTCTGTTTAATATCAGGAGAATCTTTAGGCATCCAAAATGATCCGTTCCTGCCAATTGTCTGATGCTTGGGAATGGAATTACCATTACCAATACTTTGAATCTGCGAAGAATCTGACATCAATAAAACCTAGTTCGCAGGTATGCCAGTTGGGGCTAGATTGCCTAAGTCTAAACTAGGAAGCAAACCACGATCCCTCATTGATAGTGCATCAGCCAATTCGATCAAAGAATCTTCATCGCTGTTGTACATGAAAGAAATAATCGGAGCTTTGTCTTCCGCTTTAAGAAGTTCAAATATGGTCAGGGCTTCTTCAAACCTCCGTTTTTGCCTCCAATTTTGGATCTCTACAGTCGCCACTTCTGGCCCCATTTCAACCCATCTTTTAGATGTGTCTTTATATTCTTTTAATTTCTCCTCACTTAAATCCTGCCCCTGCCTTGCTTCAAAATCAGCTAAACGAGCTGACAGATCATCTTGGATTTGATTCATCTCTTTTTTCTGTTTTTCCAGGGCTTCTAAGTCCATTGCGATCGCAGATTCGCGCGAGTCGAGCTCAGTCTCTCTTTCAAGTAATTTGTCCTTCAATGCCGCCAACTCCTTGGATAATTGGTTCATCGAATGAGTTTCTGCAGGAGAATAGCTAGTATCATCAGCATCAAATTCAACACTGGTAAATTCTGCCTTTATCTCAGGTTTGGGCTTAAATAAATCATCGTAACTAAGTACTACCATAAAACCAGCGGACCCGACTGATAGCAATACAGCTAATATAACAATAATAATGGGTGATATTTTCATAATTAATAACTAGTTTTGTTGAAAACAAAACGAGCACCAATGATGTCCTCAAGTTCTGTTTCCTCTTTTTTTTCTTCTGTTTTCAAATGTTCGCTTCTTTTATTCTGTTTAAGCTTCAGTAAACTCTTGCAATTGGAATCTGCCTCCAAATACATTTTGCGGTTAGCAGATTCTATATTTTTTGATTCCGCAAGCTTCGAATTGAAATCAATAATCTCTCCTTTCGTTCGATTAATAGATTGGTTGAAATTCTCTTGTTCATGACCAGAAAATCCAGTAGCTCTTTTAACAATGATATCCTTATTAAGGATTTCTAAACTCTGTACGGCATTTTTTAAATCAATCTCTGCATTCTCACGTTTTGAGATCGCTAGTGCATAATTTTTCATTGCCTTTTCTTTAGACATTTCACGTAGTTGCAAAAGAGTCTCCAAACGGAAAGTAAATGCTTTCATGAACCAAAAATTTCTGAAAGTTGTTGAAAAGAGGACTCCCGAGTCGAAGCCTGATCGTATCTTTGCTTAAGAAATGAATCGATTCTGTCAAATTTCTCAATCGCACGATCTATTTTAGGGTTACTCTTTTTCACATAGGCACCGACATTAATAAGGTCTTCATTTTGCTTGTAAACGGAAAGTAAATCACGAGCCTCAGAAATAATCTGAATCTCCGACTCATTGCATACCGCTCGATCTAAACGACTAACACTTTGCAAAACATCCACAGCAGGAAAATGATTAGCATTGGCAAGTCTACGACTAAGAACAATATGACCATCGAGAAAACCCCTGACTGCATCTGCAACGGGTTCATTCATATCATCTCCCTCGACTAGAACAGTATAAATAGCAGTAATTGCTCCCGAATCACTCGTTCCGGTTCTTTCAAGTAATTTTGGCAATAAAGAAAAAACTGAAGGAACATACCCCCGGGATGCTGGGGGTTCTCCTGCGGCAAGGCCAATTTCGCGCTGTGCCATTGCAAAACGAGTTAAGGAATCCATTAACAGAAGAACCTTTGAACCTTCATTTCGAAAGCCCTCGGCAATTGCGGTCGCTAAGATAGAAGCCCGTATTCTCATCGGGGCAGGTTGATCGGAGGTAGAAACTACAATTACAGTTTTTTTCATTCCTTCTGGACCGAGATCTTTTTCCACAAATTCCCTTAACTCACGACCACGTTCCCCCACCAAAGAGATTACATTTATATCAGAATCAGAACCTCGCGCAATCATTCCAAGCAGAATTGATTTTCCAACGCCACTACCAGAAAAAATCCCGACTCTTTGACCAACACCAAGTGGAATAAAAGTATCAATTGATTTGATTCCCGTAGTAAAGGGTTCTGAGATCATTGAACGACTCAACGGGTTGGGAGGTTCGGCATAAAAGCCCTCTCGACGAGGCGTAAGAAGTGGGCCCTTACCGTCTATTGGTCTTCCCATCCCGTCAATAATTCTACCGAGTAACGCTAGTCCACAAGGGACAAAGTTATTGTTACGCTGAGAAGATACCTTACAACCTGGATGAATTAAATGGACACTATCCAAAGCCATTAGAAGAACAAAATTATCTCTAAACCCGACCACCTGTGCTTCAATTTTTTCCTTATGTCTATCCGAAACAATTGAGCAGACTTGACCGATACTTACCTCAGGACCTTCAGATTCAATAATGAGACCTGTTACGCGACGTACAGTTCCCACTTTATCGTAAGTTCTAACACCCTTAATTCCGTCCTCCATAAAGGCGAACCTCTCATCAAGTGACTCAATCATTTCGCTTAAGCTCGTCTTCCACTTTTCTTAGTTTTGTCGAAACCCGACCATCTAGAAGACCAAACCGACTCTTGATCTGACAATCTCCAGACTCTAAGGAAGGGTCTTCAAAAAATTTAACATTGGGGTAACCCTCGAGAAGAGCATCATCTCCATCTAATCCATCAAAAATACCAGCAATAGCAGATGCAAAGCCTTCTTCATCTTCCCTTTTGTCCTCTTCAACTGCTGGCTTTTCAGAATCAGCCATCGATTTCAATAAAGATAGATCCTGCGGACAAAGAAACACTTCGAGTTTCTCGTCTTTACCTGAAAATTCTGAAACCATGTTGCGTACGATTTCTTCTATCGCATCACGATCCAAGGAGATCTGACCAAGCACACGTTCCGCAAGTCCGATGACCAAATCTGGAAGTCGATGGTCAAGTTTTGCA
>JABGUO010000471.1 GCA_018646565.1 Opitutia bacterium
ACGGCATCGGTAATATGGAGGCCTAATTGAAAAGAAACGGAATGTCTCAGCCTACGGTTCTCCCTTTTGAGTGAAGAAATTTTACGAATTCCGCGAACTTCCTCGAGTTCGGGTGATTCTTCAAAATCCTCCATGTCATGTGGTAGCCACTTTAGTTCTTGACAGTTCGCAATAATCAGGGGAAAAATCTCGTATTGACAGTGTTATTCCAATCTCTCGTTGTAGAGATTTACCAACTCCAATGGATACGGCGCTTCCATCATCTCGAGATAGGTAGAAATACGTTCCCAAACATGCTCACGCCATTGACTTGGAATTATTTCTTTGGATGGTGGATATACTTTCTCCCACCATGAAAAATCATTCAGCATCAGTTCTTGTACCGCTAATGGAGCTTGATTTTTTAATCCCATTGTATCGATAGCCCAAAGTGCGTGCATGGCAGTAGGAATCGGTTTTCGGTTCAAAAACATTTGAATCTCATTTGACTTAAAATTGTAAGGTCTGCCCAATGGTCCATTTTTATGAAAACACTTCCAACACTCTCCACAACCTTCGTCTGCTTCTCCTCTCATGCATGAATTAAGAAAAGGCATCAGTTCAGACTGCTGACAAATTTTCATCGCTCCAGCTTCGGAAATCCCCGCAATGGGTAGAAGAAGATCGAGGCCAGCATGCGAAAACCTCTTTCTCCAATACTGGAAATAATCTGTGTTCTCGAACTGTCGAAAAACTCTGCCTTTCCAAAGCCATGTGTTGTCGAGAGGCATTCCGAATGCTATGGCTCCAATATCAAAGTGGTCTGCGAGTAAAATCAAATGTGAAGCACAAGCAAGGTCTGTTGAAAAACCAATATTTTTGTCATGATATGTGCGAATGATTTCGTGATTAGAAGGAATTGAAAAGATTTGTTTATCTTGAACATTGGCCATATGATTGATTAATTTTTTTGCATTATCATGCTTAAGCTGGGACTCGAAGGAACGCTCGTGATATCCGTGAAAAGTATCATCCGGTAACAAGAGAGATGCTGCTGTTGAATCCGTACCACCTGAAAACGAAAGGCTTGGATTTAATCCTTTTTTTCGCTGAGGTTGAAGTTGATGTTTCGTTTCTTTGTACCAAGGAGAAAGGAGTAACTCAGCCACCAACTCAAGCAAACTCGTGTGAACGTGTTCAAGTTTGAAATCTTCAGGCATATCCCAATAGCAATGGCTTTGCGGAAAACGAAACCATATTCGCTGATTTTCTTGGAAAAAATTTCCGATTACATTTTGCCCGTTCCATTGCCTCTCAAAATTTGGTACGGGTTGACTACCCTGCAATCCGGAATACCTTTCCGATTGGAAGCCTTCAAGTGAAATATTGATTTTTTGCCCTTTGCCCTTCTGTGAAAACAATTCATCGATGGATTTTTGAAGATAGAATCGCATATCAGAATCTTTCCATTTTTGGAGTAAAAGTACAACCTCCTCGTATTCTTGCTGGTTCCAATGAGAACGGATAATAACACTCCTCGCAAGCCGCTGTTCTCCAGGAATATGAACGATTTTCAGTGCATGATGTCGAGCTCTAGAATAGTTGCCCGCATTGTACGCTCGACGCATCAAGGTTCGTCGAATCATAGTTGTGGATGCACATGGAGATTATCAATTTGCTCTCATTTCCTCAACTGAAGCAGTGTATTACCGAAGAATATGTAACTGCCACACTCCCAATATCCTCCATGGGGGAACTGCTGATTACTGGGGGCGCTGGATTTATTGGTAGTTGCCTAGCAAAGAAATCTCTTGAAAGTGGGTGGAAAGTTCGTATTTACGACACAACTCCAAATGGTTTAGACCAAACTTTAGCTGAGCTCGAAGACGCAGGGGTTAAACTCATTATAGGCGATATACGGGATTCTGAAACACTTAATGAAGCCATTTCAGGATGCAGTGCAGTGGTTCATTTAGCGGCACAAGTATCTGTGCCGCATTCGATGAACAATCCTCAAGAGACCATGGATGTAAATGTGAATGGCACTGCGCAAGTTCTCGAACTTTGCCTATTGAATGGAGTTGAACGGATGGTTATGGCTTCAAGCGCTGCAGT
>JABGUO010000472.1 GCA_018646565.1 Opitutia bacterium
ATGGGATAGACTAAGCAATAATAGCTCTAATGATAATGTACAGGCTCTATTGCAGGGGATTCCCAAGGAGGGGAGACCGGGGAATTTTTGGGGCCGAGTACTTTCCGACCCACGCGTTGCTTCTTTTCCCGGAGTGAAAGTAGCAAAGTTGGTCGATTTTCCTTTTTTTCCAAATCGTCGAATTGTTCTCTCTGTTGGAGTTCGTTTTCCAGGAGAATTTGATGAAAATGCATCGGAGGCAGAAATTCGTGACCTTTGTATTTCGGATGCGAGATCATTACTATCAAAATTTTCGAACAAGGCCGTGTTTTTCAATGTTCAAAGGCAGGCACCTGATGCGATTATCGAACAGACGGATGGAAATTTATCTTCCCTTGCTGGTATTGATTTTGCCAAAATGGGAAAAGATGCTGGAATGCTTCGGGTCGGAAAAATGGATGATGGAGGGTATTCGGTTGTAATAGGGGGAGTCGTAAATGATGAGGGTGTGTTTGAAAAGCATGGTCGTTGGTTACCATACCCTATTCTTATTCCCATGATGGTCGGTACTGCGATGTCGATAGAAAAAGAGTACTTTTCTTCCGATACCGCTTATGAAATAGGACGACTTTCTCAAAATATGCTTAAGGGAGATTTCGAGTCGAAAGAAAGAATCCGTTCTTTTTATTGGGCGGTACACCAACTAGCGCGTAAAATGAATCTTATGCAAATGGCCGAACTTACTCAGGCTTGTTCAGATTTACAGGCTGTTTTTGATCTTTCTGCCTTAATTAGAATGCGTAATAGGCCTATATCGGAGTCGATCGGCAAGATTAAATCTGCTGAACAGGAACTCGGTTTCTTGCCCTTCGATGAACGGGAGAATGGACGAAAAAAACTAACGAGATTAATCGAAGAAAAGACATTAGTTGCGAAAAAATTTGAAGAAGAGTTACGAATTCTTTACGGAGCCACTTTGCTTTCTTCCGACCCTTCTGGCCTTTTGCGTTATATCGAAGGTTATCCTGTATTTAAGAGTAATGGCGATAAACAGGCTGCCGTATTTGCTTTGGAAGATATTGCCTATGCAATGAGCTTTGGTTCGGGTGCTTTAAAGCACCTAATTGCGCGAGGTAAGCCCATCAACGAACAGGGGTTTGTGTCAAGTATCGTGAGCCCGTTTTTCCCGGTTTTTGGTGGAAATATTTTAACATATCTTTCCCATAGCTATCGGGGTAGTGCTCTCTTTATTAAAATTTCATTAATAGTGAGTTCTCTGCTCGTCCTTTTATTTTTTATTGCCAATGTTTTGCCAAAACCGGCTCATCATCGCTCCAAAAGCTATTTTTTGATCCGATGGACGGCGAAATTTTCGGGTGCTATTTTTGTCGCGTTAATTGTACTCTTATCGTTGGAGCCCAACCTTTTACAAACTCCGCGCGGTCAAATCTCTATTGCCGGTTTTGATTTTGCGCTTGCGAATCTCCTCGCCTACGCCAAAGAGGATTCTATGGCGGAACAAAATTTAACAATTGTTACAGCAATCATAGCAGGAGCATTCCTTCTTGTTCAGGTTGTTATATTCATGATTTGCATGTCACGCATTTCTCAAGTAAAAAACGAAGATCTCAAACCGGGACTCAAGTTATCATTACTCGATAATGAGGATAACCTCTTTGATTTAGGATTGTATGTTGGGCTTGGAGGAACAGTGTTATCATTGATACTTTTACTGGTATTAGATGTGAAACAGGATGCCCTCATCGGTGCGTACACTTCGACACTATTTGGTATTCTCTTCGTTGCTGCTTTGAAGATATTTATCGTTCGTCCTTATCGTAATCACTTGCTAGTTAAGCAAGATGGCGAGAAGAGGTATGAATCGTAGTTTATTACTAGTAGTTTGCGATTTTCTTCTCCTGAGCATTCTTGCTTTGGCAAGATTCGATGTGCCTGCCGATGCAACAATCGCAAAGGATGGACAAAAAATAGTTTCAAACGCAGTAATTGAGCGAATTTCAGATGGCGAGAACTACGACGATGTAGTAGCAGAATTAGAAGCGACCAATGAAACTCTGTTAGAAAATCTAAGCAGTGATA
>JABGUO010000473.1 GCA_018646565.1 Opitutia bacterium
GATGTAAAGGATCTCATATATTTATTTAAATCTAATTAAAAATTCTTGAGTCTTGATTTGTACTCTGGTCGATTTTTCCATTGGGGAAAAAACTTTTGATATTCTTTTAGTTCTGTCCAAAAGATTCTTGGTGGTTGCGGGTGAACATCTTCTTCCGGGTAATCTTTTCCAAGGATACTTTTTTCAATGGATATGCGGGCTTTGACAATGGCATTTCTCAACTTAATTACTTGTGGATGTTTGGGTCGGAACTGGTTCCGAGATTCAGCTGGGTCTGTGGAGAGATTATAAAGTTCAATGTTTCTGCCTGTATCTTCCGGTTGTGAAATCATTTTCCATTGATTATCAATTATTGCCATCCGTCCTCTAGTACTAAAAATAAGAGGTTTTTCTCTTTCCGTTATATTTGAGTTAAAGAGCGAAATAAGGCTTAAGCCATCCAGAGGCTTAAGCATCGATGAATCTGGCAGTCCAACAATTTCTGCAATGGTCGGGAAGATGTCCACAGCACCAGCTGGATATTTACAAATTCGTCCTGTTTTAATTTCTTTTGGCCATTCTATGATTGCTGGAACCCTAATGCCTCCCTCATATAAACTTCCTTTATAGTCTCTGAGCCCACCGGTGGACGACGGGCTCATTTTCGGGAGGCCTCCATTATCACTTGTAAACCATACAAGAGTATTTTGATCGATGTCCAATTCCTTAATTCCTTTGCGGAGAGTTCCTATGCTTCTGTCCATTGCTCTTAGTTCTGCATAGTGGGCTTGTGAATTTTTATTTAAATTGTTAAATTCTTCTAAGTCCTTTTCAAGTGCCATCCATGGACTATGAGGAGTACCATACCAAATTACACAGAAAAAGGGTTTCCCCTTTTTTGCTTCCTGTTTCATAAATGAAAGGGCTTCCTCGACGATGATTTCAGAAGAATCTCCCTTAAATTCCTCTAATTTTCCCTGACGACTCATAATTGGATCAAGGTCAAAGAAATTGGTTACTGAGAGCCATTTGTTAAAACCAAATGCATGAGGACCATGTGTATCGGATTTTAATATTGGAACCCCAGGGCCACGAAGGCCGCAAAGATGCCATTTACCAAAATGTCCTGTCGAATAACCTACTTTTTGTAGTGCTTGCGGAAGTGTTTTTTCCTGCTTTCTTAAGGCGTATCCATGATCGAAAACACCAGTTCTGTCATGGGTTCTGCCGGTCAAAACAGTAGCGCGGGTCGGAGAACAAACCGGACCGCCGGCATAGAATTGATCAAAACGTAACCCGTTTGATGCCATTTCATCTAAATTTGGAGTTTTAAGCACAGGGTGGTTATAATACCCAGTCTGCCCCCATCCCTGATCATCGGTCATGACCAACACAAAGTTAGTTTTACCGCACATCCCTCTAGTCAAAGTAAGAGTTAGAATAACTGTGAAAATAAAATATTTCATGATTTAATAATGTTAAAAATAATTTTATTTGACGATTAGATTTCCCTTCATGATTGTCCAGTGTCCCGGAAAACTGCAAAGGTAAGGATAAATCCCGGGTTTTTTAGGTGCCTTAAAACGTAAAAATTCTGTTTCACCTTGTTTGAGCATTTTTGTATGGGTAATTATTTTATTTGACTCGGGAATAAACTGTCCATTTTTAGCGGCAATAGGATCTTTAGCCATATCATTTGCGGCAAGTCCCACTTCTTCGAGGGAGTCTGGTTGTACGAGAACTAAATTGTGTGGCGTAGCATCCGGATTATTAAATTCGATTCGAATCGGCTGGTTGGTTTTCGCGGTGATGTTACCGTCCGAAGACTTTTTGTATTCCCCGAGATTTGGTTTTGCCATCAATTCGACAGAATAGAGCATTCTTTCTTTCATGCAGGAAACTTTGACCTTAAGCAGACTTTTTTGGCGATCAAATTTATTGTCCGCTTTTGATTTTTCGGCCATTCTCTCAGTCATTTTCTGTTTGTTTAAAAAAGCATAAAGAAGCGGTTCATTTTTTTCTAAATCATCTGTGTCCCAAAATTTTCTCATCGGAGCGGACCCGAGAGAAGTTTTAATTGCGTAGCTCAGGTGTTTGTCGTTGGGTTGAGTACTAACAATTTTAAGTGCTTCAAATGCATTCTCTGTACCTATATAACTACACGCAATCGCTGCTTCCAATCTTACAAGACCGTTATTATCCCTAGCTGCTGTTCTTAGTAAATCATCACCATTATCGGATAATGAGTGCCAGTATCTGAGCTGACGAGTTGCAGCGGCCCGAGCATTATGATTTTCACATTGAAGTAATTCCTCGAAAAGTTGAAGATTAGATTGTTCAACATTTCGGTAAGTCCACATTGCCTCGACTTGGTGATGCCTATGACGCGGATCACTGGTATCAAGATTTTTAAGCCAGTTATCAAGTGCTCTTTTTACCATTGTGGGTTCCATCTCTCTTATTTCTCTTTTTGCCCAGTATCGATAACGGTATTCGGGACGCTTAAGCAGATTGAGAAGTTGTGGAAGACTTGCTCCCGTGATTTTGGGAGGAATTATCTGTTTGGCGCCTTTAGGCATAATGCGCCATATACGGCCTGATTTTCGGTCTCTTCTTTCATCGCGAAGAGAATACTGAGCATGGCCTTTTACCGGGTTATACCAGTCACACACATACATTCCACCCCCAGGGCCGTACCTAAGGTCAACTGGAATAAAGCTAAGATTTGAGGAAAATATGATGTCTGAAACATATTCCTCTTCGTATCCATAATCGTACTCTTTCCATTTCAGTAACTCCACGCGATTAGTAGATTTGTAGCGAACTTTGACCATCATCCCTTGGAACTCTTCGGGCCAGTTTGGAAAGTCGATAAATTCTTGTCCGCACACTCCTGAATAGGCCTGCAATCCACTAGGTCTTGGATGTTGCTGAGGGTAAGGCGGGTCGAGTGCATGATGTGCGGATGCAAAAATCGGATAACTTGCTACATGTTGGCCCCAGTCATCAAATGTTACGCCCCATGGATTCGTACTTGGGTGAGATCCAAATGATGTAAGTCTATGGAGCTTGGGTTCCCAAGCGAACCAGCCACTGTTTTGTTGCCTGACTGGACCGTATGGAGTCTCCACCTGAGTATGATGAAAAATTGATTCTCTGAAAATGAGATCTCCGTCTGGGGTCCATACAAAGTCATGAAGTGCATGGTGGGAGTCCTCACATCCAAATCCAGTGAGGGGGATTTCCCGGTGGTCCGCTTTGCCATCTCCATTGGTATCTTTAAGAAAAGTCATGTGTGGTTCTTCTGAGACATATAATCCCCCATTCCCAAATTCGAATGAAAGGGGAACATTTAAACCCTCTGCCCAGACCGAACTTTTATCGGCTTTCCCATCTTTATCCAAATCTTCAAGGATGACTATCTTATCATTGGGAGCTTGCCCGGGATAAACATGGGGGTATGTGGTGGAGCAGGATACCCACATTCTTCCTAGACCATCCCAACGCATTTGAATGGGGCAAGCAATATCTGGAAATTGTTCTTCACTCGCAAAAAGAGTAACCTCGAATTTAGGATCAATCTTAAATGCTGCTTTCTCATCCTTGGGAGACATCCATTTATTTGCACCCCTACTTGATTTAGTAATTGGAAGAGGTGGAGCATTTGAATCGTCAATTATAGCAGAAGGCTTTTTGCCTTGAGCAAGTCTGTGGATTTGACGATCCCTATTCTCGGTCATAAGATCAAAATTTCTCATAGCAGGAAGAAAATCAAGGTAACCATAACTGCCTTTCCTTCCACCGGTGTAGTAAAATGTGTTAAGTGGGCGGTATCGATAAAAGTGTTGTCTATTTTTTTCGATCACAGCGAAACGGATATCTTCATTAATTGATCGGTTAGCTTTTTTAAATAGCTTTTCAAAAAGAATTTTACTAAATAATTCGTATCCTTTTTCATTTAAGTGAGAACCATTAATTGTATGGTCTATTCCTACCTTCTTCATGATTGATTCTGTATCTGTGAAAACATCGATAAAGCCAACTCCTTTGGAGTGTGCAATTTTCTTAATAGAGTTTGTATAAATTTTGAGTGATTTATTATTAAGATCTGCTGCGGGAACTAAATTAATATTTTCATTTGCAATTGGAGATATCAAAATTACTGACGGTGCATTTTTTCCATTGTAGGCTTTTGAAGTTAAACGAGTTAAGTATTTGTCCAACCTCTCTTCGAAATATGGGATTTCTTTAGGGCCAGCAAATGATTCGTTAAAACCGAATGCGGCAATAATAACATCCGCTTTCATTGCTGTTAGATGTTGTTCTGTATCGGCAAAATTATCGGGCCTTGGCTGCAAATCTATTTCATCAGCTGAC
>JABGUO010000474.1 GCA_018646565.1 Opitutia bacterium
GGATTAAATACCAAACAAACCACTGTAAAAGTAAAAGAAAAGAGTTTGGCTTCCAAATTTATCGCAACCTTAGCCGTCTTTTTTGTAACCGGATTAGTTGTTTGCGGATCGACCTTAGGATCTTACCTCGTTGCTCCTTCTCAAGTCGGTCCAATTGTACGCAAGTTTGGAGTGCCCATAGATCAATGGTTTCCTGGTCGAGAACCCGATTCAGTAGAGATTACTGAGGCTCCTCCAGGTATGATGGCGGATTTGAGGCTAGCTCCTGAACAATGGCATCATTTACGTTCATCAGGAATTGTCATCATGCCAATAGAGGGTCAAGTTGGTTTGCAGGTAATCTCTCCAGTTGATCCCAAGCTGGCCATGAACGATGAAGATTTGAAAATATTGCAGTACATTGCTCAACACTTGGTTATTTTGGATCTTACGAACTCTCAGGTTTCGGACACCGGCTTGGCGATTTTGCAAAAGTTTCCCAACCTTAAAAAATTAATTCTCGAAGGCTCGGAAAAAATTACCACCGCCGGAGTAAGAAATGTTTCAACCATTCCGAGCTTGGAACTTTTAAACCTCATTCGATTAAAACTAGACGATACTGTAGTCGATTCTCTATCTCTTATGGGAGGGCTGCAGCAGGTTTTTCTTTATCAAACTGGTCTTTCCAGCGAGGCGATACAAAAATTAAAAGATTCCCGCCCCCGAATGTTTGTAAACGCGGGCTAGGATTTCTTGGTTTTTATTTCAGCTTTGCGGTTAGGGAAACAAGATCGGCAGATCAAACACTTGAGCCCATAGCAGGATCGAGCAGGGCAATGCTCCCGACCATAGTAGATGATTTGAAGATGAAGGTCGTTCCATCTTTCTTTTGCAAAATGTCTTTTTAAATCTCGCTCTGTTTGAACAACACTTTTTCCTGAGGTTAGTTTCCATCGCTGGGCCAAACGATGTATGTGAGTATCGATCGGAAAAGCAGGATGATCGAACACTTGGGCCATTACCACTGATGCGGTTTTATGGCCCACTCCAGGTAGAGATTCCAGTGCATCAAAGGACGATGGTACGACACCTTGGTATTGATCGATGAGAATAGAAGAGAGGTCTCGAATTGCCTTAGCTTTTCGCGGAGCTAAGCCACATGGTCGAACGATCGAATTGATCTGATCGACCGAATGGTCGGCCATATCTTTGGGGTTGTCTGCTAGCTCAAATAAGCTTGGGGTTATTTTATTCACCCTAGCATCTGTGCATTGTGCAGACAGAAGGACGGCGACTAAAAGGGTATACGGATCTTTGTGATCAAGGGGAATAGGCGGGTCGGGATACAATTCATCGAGCTTACGATCGATGAATTGAATTCTTTCCCCAAGGTTCATTGATTTGTTCAACAAGGTGAACCGCCTTTCTTAATTTTGTAATTTGTCGATTCCAAATCTACCTGACCTGGTCCAACGTCGTTACTAACAACCCTTTTAAAATTAAAGGCCGATTCCATGCGTTCACATAATAGGTAGAAGGGTTGAGGGATGACCAATGCGTCGTCTATTAATCCCTTTTCTGCCTGAGAGCCTTCCCTGTCTTTATTAGAAGTTACCTTTAAGTTATAACCGCAATCTTCAAGGAATTTTGTCAAGCCAAGCTCTCTGGAAATGTAACCCAGCAACCGTCCAGGTGTGAAATCAATTTCCTTAGGACTGAGCAGGTCCATGCTGTCAGTATATTCTTCTCGATTCGGTAAAGCGTTGTGGGGATAACTCACCGGCATAACGGATTTTGGGTCATTGTATCGTATGCTAAAGATTTTCATTTTTTTGGTTCTTTCTAGCTCTGGATTTAAGAAACGATCCTGTATGAAGTGCAACCTCTTTGTCACGGATTAATTTTAAAGGACTAAAGTTGAGACAATTTGTCCCAAGTTGGGCGGCCCTTATCATCATCCGTCACATAAATTCTTCGCTTAATTAGGAATACTTCGCCCATAGGCTTGTGTTTATGAAGGTTTTCAGACGAATATGATTGGTATGTATTCTGCAAGAGAAGGCTCGTTATGAATGTGGACCCCGAAAAATTTACTGAACTTGGAATTTCTGCTATTCAAGAAATGGCAAAAGTGGCTAAGCGAAATGGACAGCAGGAGGTGGAGGTTTGGCATCTTCTTTCTGTCTTAATGAATCAAGAGAATGGCATTGTCCCCGCCCTGATGGATGAAATGGGAGTGGGTTCCGCACCGGTACAACTTTCTTTACAACGGGAACTCCAAAAATTACCTAAGATTGCAGGGAATGTTAATACTGCCCGATCCTAC
>JABGUO010000475.1 GCA_018646565.1 Opitutia bacterium
AGGACGAGCACCAGGGTAAGGGTATTCGGTCTGTGGATATATCGGTTTGAGTAAACAAAAACATATCCCGATAAAGAGGAAGGCTCGAGTACTAGAAATCATAATAAAATATTGGTAGTAAGATTTTGGTACTGGGTATTTGATTATGAGACGGAATTTTTAACACATTAAAATATATCTAACCCTTACCCTGTGAGCATTGGAAAAAGTTGTCACGAAAAAAAAACGTACCAATCGCAAACACAAAACATTGACTGATTTGAAACCAATTTTGACCCAATTAAAAAATGGATGTTTATACTGTAGCATGGTTAAACTAATCGACAATAGGAACGAGATCCTATTTTTTAACAATCACACACTTTTAAAATTAAATGATTAAGATATTTGAAATCACTGAAGCTGACGATTCGACATTAGATGCCGTGAATCGCCTTTTACCTCAACTTTCCAAGTCCTCAAAACTGATCAATTGGAGCACTCTGCAAAAGCTTACCAATTCGGAGTGTACTCGGCTTTATGTAGCAAAGGAAGACGATACTATCTTCGGAATGCTTAGCCTAGTTGTTTTTTCAATCCCTACCGGGACAAAAGCCTGGATCGAAGATGTGGTTGTAGATGAAAGGGCACGGGGTAAGGGAGTCGGGAAAGAATTGATGAACCATGCTTTGAATGTAGCAAAAGAACTGGGAGCAAAAAGTGCAGATTTAACTTCCCGTCCTAGCCGAGAAGCTGCTAACAAATTATACCAAGCAATTGGATTTGAGGGTCGGGAAACAAATGTGTACCGGTACAAAACTTCCTAATTTCAACGTTCTCAGCTTACGGGTTACAAAAACGAATATTTTGGAAGACGTCTTTAAGTATTTAATGAATCAATTAATTTTGATAAAGGTAGTTTAATTTTAATTCCCCCCCCCAACCTAATACAATATGAGTTCAGAATTTTTATTTTCTTTCCTGATGTTCTTCCAAGTGCAGATCGATTCGATACGACAAAGTGGATTTTACCAATTGATCGAGGAGAAATACCCTCAAATTTCCGAAGGAATCGATGAAATCCAATCGGATAAAGAAGTGCAGGAAGTCCTCAAGTTGACTGGACTCAAAATTGATGATTTTGAGAGTTTCAGTCTCACTGTGGAGGGATTAGAGGGCATAGCAAAGATGAAAGAATTAGGGAGCTCTCCCAGGATTGGTTCTGAATTAGATATTTTGTTTCAAGCAAAGGTTAAGGGGGGAATCAATCAGGATAAACTTTTTGCATTCATGCTTGGAAAGTTAGAAGATGAAGATGGCAAGGAAGCTCGCGATCGGGTGGAAAAAACGAAGCGGACCAATGGAAATACCACATACATGACTATTCCTGTTGAAGTTATGGATGAACAAGCGAGTTCATCTGATTTGTTATTAGCGATAAGAAAAGAAAAGAATTATTCGGAATTGATGGTGGGCATTCCCAATAATGTTAATCGAGCACTGATGGGAGAGTTCGGTCATGAATCGCTTGTCAGTTTGAATGCATTGTCTGACAAACGACAGGTCACATTTGCGGTCAATGTTGATCCTGCCCTATGGGAAAGACCAGAATTTGCGGCTAATCAACAAAACCCCTTATTTGCCGGTCTCGCCAATTCTGTAAAAGGAATTAAGGAATTGGGAGTTTCAATCAGCTTTTTGGAGAAATCTTTGGGGTTGGAAATTTGTGTAAGTTGCAAGGATGCTCAATCCGCACTTGGACTTTGGACAGTTGCACAAGGAGGATTGGGAATGGCGCAGTTGGCAATGGCCCAGCAGGGAGGACAGGCACCTCCCATTTTAAACCGCGTCAAAACGCAAGCGGTTGACAAAAATGTTTTCGTTCGGGTGGAAGTTTTACCGAGTGACCTGGATCAGTTCGCAGAACAGATTCTCCCCCCTTCATCTAATTCTCCCCTCGAAGAAGCGAAGAGTGATGACCCCAAGCAATTAATTGGAGAATCCGCACCCCCATTTGAAGCCTCTTTACTGGACGGAACTAAATTTCGTCTTTCGGATCATCAGGGAAAAGTGGTTGTGCTCGATTTTTGGGCAACTTGGTGTGGTCCTTGTGTTCGGGGATTGCCGATATTGCAAAAAGTAACCTCTTCTTTTGATTCGAGTAAAGTTCGCCTTGTAGCGATGAATCAGGGAGAGAATAAGAAAACCATAAACCAATTTCTTAAGTCCAAAAAATTGAATCAACTTACGGTCGCATTAGATAAATCAAATACCGTGGGAAAATCATACATGGTGGGGGGAATTCCTCAAACTGTGGTAATTGACCAAAAGGGATTGGTACGATTTGTCCATGTTGGATTTGGTGCCAATACGGGTGAACAATTAAGGAAAGAAATTAAAGAACTTTTATCTAAAGAGTAACCTGACAATTTATACTGTTGGTGTTCAGTATCTTAAGTTTATTTATGAAATAAAATAACTTTTTTTGTCTAAATTGTCATAGAACATCCTATTAGGTAGTGCGTTCGATTCACTAAACGCATCGCAATAACCCTATTCTTAACGCCTAAAAGGAGATTAAATACTATGATGAAAGTCAACGACTTCCTAAGATATGACATCAAGCTCAAAATTGATTACGACGATTACTTCCGCCTGATTTACGATACCAAATATTTGATCGAGGCTCGCTTGGGACCGAATCGCACTTTTATAGCGACAAAAGCCGTTTACGGTAACAGTAGAAAGAAGGCGGTTCAGCAAGCGGTGCAATGGTTTTGGAAAGATTTCAAGGGGATTTTAGGATCTGCGTATAAAATAATGACAATTACTGATCCCTACGATGAAGTGGATTATGATGAAAATTTTGCTTGTAATGACTTGGGTAATAAATACCTCGATGAATCAACTCTTTCCCGATTAATTGAAGATTCTAACGGTGATCTTGCCCGAGATGAAAGTGAAGGAAGTGAAAAACACCCCCCGAATAGTGTGAAGAGAACCAAACGGAGGAGAAAGCAAAATGTTCAGTTAACTACTCGACTTTCGCAATCGCCAGGAGGCACAATTTACTACAAGATGATAGACATTGCTGATAAAGTTAAAAACGCTCGTCCTAAAGTTAAAATGGTTAAATTATCCTCTAAAAGTCTCGAAAAAGCAGTTCGTGAAGTGGAGCGCAGGGGATTGGATAAATTTGAAAAATTTGACACTAAAACAAAGTCTTCACGAGTTTCCAAAGGAAAGGTGAAGCAAGCAGCTTAATTCCCTACGATGAGCAACAATGTGCAGGACCGCTCTTCTGAACTGGTACAATTAATGATGAAGTATCAGCGTCGAATTTTTGCATATATCCATACTTTGGTACCCTCTAGAAGCGATGCAGAAGATATATTGCAGGAAGCAAGCCTCACTATTTGCGAGAAATTCTCTGGTTTTGAAACGGGAACGAACTTTTATTCCTGGGCTTGTCAGATTGCCTATTGGAAAGTTCGTGCAGCACGAAAAAAATTTGCGACATCTAAAGTTGTTTTTAATCAAGAAGTACTGGATGTTATTTCAGAAACTAGATTTGAGTTGGAAGAAGAATTAGATGCTCGGCATGGTGCATTATCTCGCTGTTTAAAAAAGTTGAATGACCGGGATCGTAGGATGGTGCTTACTCGATATGAATCCGGTAAAAATGTGACTGCTGCGGCACAGGCATCTGGACGTACAATACAGGGAGCGTACAAGGCACTTAATCGTATCCGCAAAACACTGTTTGATTGTGTCTCATTCGAGATATCCACAGAAAGAGCATGACAAATTTAAGCGATAAGGAAATATTGGAATTGCATGACCTTCTCGATGCACTGGTCGAGAATAATTTACCCAAGCATAAACTCGTTCGATTAGAAAACTGGATTTCTGGTAATGAGGAGGTACGACAGTATTACATCGAATTCATGGATATGTCCTCTAGTTTACGGCATTATGCAGAGGAGTTAATAAGTGACGATACTGAAGACACCGACGAAGAGTCTTCCGGCAATATTGTTTCTTTTTGGAAGCCTCTTTTTGCAATTGCTGCCTTGGTTGTTTTCGGAATCTTTTTTAATCAGGAAATACAAAACTTTTCTTTTTCTACTGACGCCCCTAAGATGGTAAACAGCAATGGTGAAGACCCTGCTGCACCCATGAAAAGAGCTCAGGTAATTGTTGATACTGTTGCTGTATTAACTAAGTCGGTTGGAGTTAGATGGGAAGACTCGTCCCAATTCCGTGCTGATTTGGGAGATACCTTAGAACCGAGTACCCTTAAATTAGCGAATGGATTGGTCCAAGTTGAATTCTTACAGGGGGCCACAGTTGTGTTGGAAGGACCTGTTGAATTCTCTTTAGAAAATCCGAACGAAGGCTCGTTAGCGAGGGGGAAATTACGGGCTATTGTCCCACAGGTTGCAACTGGATTTACTGTAGTTGTGCCGAAGGGAAGGGTGATCGATTTGGGAACTGATTTTGGTCTTCATGTACATGCCGGTGGATCGACAGAATTATTTGTTTATCAAGGTAATGTGATTTACGAAGG
>JABGUO010000476.1 GCA_018646565.1 Opitutia bacterium
ATAGTTAACTCGCTTCCAATTGTATCCGAACTAAAATGTTCATTTGAATCTTCCACTTTTAGTTTTTGGTTTACGCAACGAAATTCCAGGCAATCATTTCGGATCAAGGCCCCGGGGAGTAAACCCGCTTCACAAAGAATTTGAAAGCCGTTACAAATCCCCAATACTAAACCGCCCTTCTCTGCAAATAATCGGAGGTCCTTCATAATCGGAGAGAATCGGGCGATCGCGCCACAACGAAGATAATCCCCAAAGGAAAATCCTCCCGGTACAATAACCGCCTCCGTTTCTGCCGGCAATGGCGACTTATGCCAAACTCGATTGGCGGGAATTCCTAAAACATCCTTCACCGCGTGTTCCGCATCCCAGTCACAATTGGAACCGGGAAATTGTAAAATTGCTACTTTCATGAAATTACTTCTATTTTACTGTTCTTTTGGAGTTTCGGCTTCCTCCTCATCAAAAATTTCTTCCACCACCGGATTGGTCAATATACCAATCCCGTCAATCTGCACGGTGACTTCGTCTCCAGGCACAAGGAATCTTCTCGGTTCTCTTGCTTCTCCCACTCCCGATGGAGTTCCCGTTAAGATAAGGGTTCCAGGTAGTAATGTGGTACTCCCACTTAGAAAAGAAATCAAGGTGGGAACATCGAAAATCATATCACTTGTTGAAGATTCCTGCATCTTTTCTTCATTCAAGAATGTTCGTAATGTAAGTTTACTGGGATCGGGAATTTCATCCGCGGTGGTCAAACAGGGACCAACTGGACAAAACGTATCAAAACTCTTTCCTCTACAAAACTGGCCTCCCCCTTTTTCCTTCTGCCAGTCACGGGCACTTATATCATTCGCACAGGTATATCCTAGTACATAAGAAAGTGCCTCTTCCGGTTTCACATTTTTACATGGCTTTCCAATCACCACGCCTAATTCTCCTTCGTAATCTACTTTATCACTCCTTAAATAGCGTGGGATTACTACCGGATCTCCCGTACCTTGAGTAGTGGTCGGAGCTTTCATGAAAATCATCGGATATTTTGGTGGTTCCTTTCCAGTTTCCTGAGCATGGGCTTTATAGTTAAGCCCGACTCCATAAATGCACCGAAAGTCAATCGGAGTAAGAAATTGAAAAGGGGTAATACGATGAGTGGTAGCCTCGAAATCTCCATTATCCTTTTTTAAGATCTGAAACATTTGGCCCTGTTCATCAAATCGACCGAACCCCATTGATCCGGACTTATCGAGGTATCGAAAAATCTTCACCCCGCTTCGATCTCGAAACGATAATCCTCAATCACTGGATTACTTAATAATCCATCGCATAATTGATCGACCTGAGCACGCATCTCGGGCGTATCCTCTCCATCAATCTCAAAGGTGACGGTCTTGCCCACGCGAACAGCCCCCACGGTTTGATGGCCTAAGCTTTTGATAGCTTGTTCGACCGCTGCGCCTTGGGGATCCAAGACAGTTGTCTTGGGGGAAACAAATACAGTAACCTTCACGACATACTTAAAGAAGAGCTATGCCCAACCTTCAACCTTATTTTGCGCACGTTGAGAAAAAAATTGTAAATTAATCACTTTTTTGAGCCATAGGATGAAAATTCGCATGTTCATCAAGTAACCGTTCAACCTCCACCTGAGTGTAAACCTGCGTCGTTCCAATATCTGCATGACCCAACATTTCCTGAACCGCACGGATATCCGCTCCACCCATTAAAAGATGAGTTGCGAAAGAATGCCTCAATCCATGGGGACTGAGATTTTTCTCAATTCCCGCCTTTCGAGCATAGTCCTTAACTAATACCCAAACCATTTTTCGGGAAATTGCTTTTCCACGTATACTCAGAAAAAGTTCTCCTCCCGTTCCCTCCTTTACCAATTGTGGACGTCCACCATGCAAATAATTTCGGATTGCAGTCGCGGCATGCTTGCCCACCGGGACAATTCTTTCTTTTGAACCCTTTCCATACACCCTTGCATACCCCTCTTCACAATCCACTGATGTCATGGGAAGTATACAAATTTCTGAAACCCGCAAACCACTTCCATACATCAATTCAAATAAAGCCCGATCTCGCTTTCCCAATGGGCGAGTCAAATCGGGAGCTGAAAGAAAGCGTTCCATCTCCTCAATCGTTAAACAATCGGGCAAACGCCTTCTTTTTTTCGGATTGGGTAAAAGTTCGGTAAAATCTTCTGTCATTATTCCCTCGCCGACCAAATACTTCGCGAGCATACGAACAGCGGATAATTTTCGAGCGAGGCTTGCAACTGCATACTCTTCCTCTGATAACGAAGCTAACCACTTAGATAAATTAACCAATTCCACAACCTGCCATCCAGAAACACCTTGACCGTGTAAATGTTGGGCACATTGAATTAAATCATTTTCGTATGAATGAACCGTATTTTTCGCTAATCCCTTTTCCAGCTGAACCCAAGCAAGAAAACCACTCAATTCGGCCTCAAAGGAGGGAGGAAGTTCAAGTCTAACTTCTCCCTTTTC
>JABGUO010000477.1 GCA_018646565.1 Opitutia bacterium
AAGGGCGACTGGAACCTGGTAGAATGTTTTTGGTTGATATGGATGAAGGCCGAATAATCGAGGATGATGAACTTAAAAAGAGCATATCTTCGGAAGCGCCCTATGGTACTTGGTTGAAGAGTTCTTTAATTAATCAAGCGGACCTTCCTGCAGTATCCAGCGATTCAGAGGATGTATTTAGTACCTTGCTCTCTAGGCAAAAAGCATTTGGCTATACTTTTGAAGATTTGCGGTTTTTAATCGGTCCAAGTGCAGAAGTAGGCAAACAACCACTAGGCTCGATGGGTAACGATTCCCCCTTGGCAGTTTTGTCAGAAAAGCCACAGCTTGTTTATAATTATTTCAAACAACTTTTCGCTCAAGTAACCAATCCGCCCATTGATCCGATTCGTGAGGAAATTGTGACTGCATCGGTTACTTTCCTTGGCTCGGAAGGAAACCTTACTAAGCCAGGTCCCGATAGTGCACGAATGATTAAATTTGAAAGTCCATTAGTGGACGACCAAGTTATTCGTCAACTGCAGGGAGAATTACCCGTCCCGTTCAAATCGATAACTTTATCAGCTTTATTCAATGCTGAAACAAACGAAAAGCCTTGTGCCAAGGCATTGGAGGCTTCCTTGGAAGATCTTTTCCTTCAGGCTGACCGAGCGATTGAAAACGGAGTTAATTTGTTAATCATTTCAGATCGAGGAATTAATTCTCGGCAAGCAGCTATACCTTGTTTGCTTGCATCTTCAGGGTTACACCACCATTTGATTCGAGAAGGTACACGCACAAAAGTATCGATTATTGTCGAATCGGGAGAGCCCCGGGAAGTCCAGCATTTCGCTTTATTGCTTGGGTATGGAGCGGATTTGATTAATCCTTATCTGGCCTTGGAAACCGTTCGCCATCTCATACATACTGGAGATCTGCAGGCTGACCCTGATTCTGCGTGCCAGAAATTCCTTAAGGCAAATTTAAACGGAGTCATCAAGACCATGTCCAAGATGGGAATCTCCACGATTGCATCTTATCGTGGAGCACAAATATTTGAGGCGATCGGCTTGAATAAGGAGGTCATCGACCAATATTTTACCAAAACATCCTCTCGAGTTTCAGGTATTGGGTTGAGTGCTCTTTCGGAAGAAACACTCACCCGTCACAGCACTGGTTTTTCCGAGCGGCCTGACAGCAGAGCTTCAGATTTAGATCCTGGAGGTGTATACCAGTGGCGAGCAAATGGTGAAAAGCATCTTTTTAACCCCACTACCATCCATAAATTACAAAAAGCTACCAAGCTTGGAAATTTTTCTGTTTTTCGGGAATATTCGGATGCGGTGAACGATCAATCAAAAGATCTGTTCACATTACGCGGATTGATGGATTTTAATTTCGACTCTTCCAAGGAAATTCCACTAGACCGAGTTGAGTCTGTATCAGATATCGTTAAGCGATTTAAAACCGGTGCTATGTCATACGGGTCGATTTCAAAGGAAGCTCACGAAAGTTTAGCTATCGCGATGAATCGACTAGGTGGCAAATCCAATACTGGAGAGGGCGGTGAAGATCTCGAGCGTTTTACTCCTGATACGAACGGTGATTCCCGACGGTCCGCAATCAAACAGGTTGCGAGCGGCCGTTTTGGAGTAACTAGTTTTTACTTGGTGAATTCGGATGAAATACAAATCAAAATTGTACAGGGAGCTAAGCCTGGTGAAGGTGGCGAATTGCCTGGTCACAAGGTCCTGCCACCTATTGCCAAAACAAGGGGAACTACCCCTGGCGTAGGATTAATTTCTCCACCTCCACATCATGATATTTATTCAATCGAAGATTTGGCCGAACTGATTCACGATCTGTAAAATTCCAATCATCATGCTCGTATCAATGTAAAATTAGTTTCGGAAGTGGGCGTGGGCACAGTAGCTGCGGGAGTGGCCAAGGCAAAGGCAGATGTCATCCTTGTCTCGGGATATGACGGTGGAACGGGTGCATCCCCCCGGTCATCCATCCAGCATGCAGGAGCTCCATGGGAATTAGGATTGGCGGAAACTAATCAAACTTTGCTGCTAAATGATTTGCGCAGTCGGGTAATTTTGGAGACTGATGGTCAACTTAAAACGGGTAGAGATGTGGTTATTGCCTGCCTGTTGGGAGCCGAAGAATTTGGTTTTGCCACTGCACCACTCATTACTCTTGGATGTTTGATGATGCGTGTATGTCACAAGAACACTTGTCCTGTGGGTATAGCCACTCAAGATCCAAGGTTGCGTGAAAAGTTTGCCGGTGGAGCAGATGCCGTTGTCAATTTCATGAATTTTGTTGCCGAAGAAATTAGGGAAACCATGGCCAAACTAGGCTTTCGTACAATAAACGAAATGGTTGGTCGGGTGGACAAGCTCGAATTAAGAAAAGCAATTAATCATTGGAAAGCCAAAGGCCTTGATTATTCCGCAATTTTACACCGCCCTGATGTTGGACCAGAAGTGGGAACTTATTGCCAAATGAAGCAAGATCATTTGCTTGATCGTTCGTTAGATAATCGTGAAATTCTTAAACGAGCAATGCCTGCAATTGAAAATGGTCAAGCGGTTAATATTGATCTTCCTGTGATTAATACCGACCGTGTTGTAGGTACCATTACTGGTGCTGAAATTTCGAGAAAGCATGGACCCAACGGACTTCCTGAAGATACCGTGAAGATAAACCTAGCCGGGTCTGCGGGACAAAGCCTAGGAGCCTTCTGCCCCAAAGGAATGACTTTTACGGTAACTGGCGATACCAATGACTACTTAGGCAAGGGTTTATCGGGCGGAAAGATTATTGTTCGGCCTCCTGAGGATTCTCCTTTTGTTGCCCATGAGAACGTCATTGCAGGAAATGTATGCTTTTATGGAGCTACGGCCGGTCAGGCTTTTGTGTCAGGCGTAGTAGGGGAAAGATTTTGCGTTAGAAATTCTGGAGTTCATGCTGTGGTTGAAGGATTGGGAGATCATGGTTGCGAATACATGACCGGTGGATTGGTATTGTGCCTTGGAAAAACAGGTAGAAACTTCGGAGCTGGTATGTCTGGAGGAGTCGCTTACATCTATGACGAAGAGGGTGATTTCGTTTCAACCAAGTTAAATACAGAGATGGTAAAGACTTACCCATTAGTCGAGTGCGATGACCACGAAATCGATTTAATAAAAAGCTTAATCACTCGTCATGTTGAATACACTGACTCTCCTCGAGGAATTGATCTCCTGAATGACTGGTCGTCAGCTGCAGAAAAATTTGTAAAGATTATGCCCGAAGACTATGAGCGCGTTCTATTTGCTCTTAAAAAAGCAGAAGAACGAGGACTTGAAGGGGATGATGCAATCCAGGCCGCATTTGAAGAAAATGTGGCTGCAGGTCACTAATTTTAACTTTTATTCCTCTCGAATTATGGGAAAACCAACCGGATTTTTAGAACACGAAAGGCAATCCATACCTGATCGCTCTCCTTTGGAAAGAATCAAGGACTGGAAAGAAATACATGAACCTTTCGACGAAGATAAAGTACGCCAGCAAGGCTCCAGGTGCATGGATTGTGGTACACCCTATTGTCATACTGGAATGACGTTAGCTAATATGGCTAGTGGCTGCCCGATCAACAACTTGATTCCCGAATGGAATGACTTGGTCTACAAAGGAAAATGGCGTGATGCCTTGGCTCGTTTGCACAAGACTAATAACTTTCCTGAATTTACCGGACGCGTTTGCCCTGCTCCTTGTGAAGGCTCTTGTGTGCTTGGAGTTATTGAACCGCCCGTCACCATTAAGAGTATAGAATGCTCAATCATTGACAAAGGATTTGCAGAAGGTTGGGTAACTCCTCAGCCCCCTGCCCGCAGATCTGGCAAAAAAATAGCTGTTGTAGGTTCTGGGCCAGCTGGAATGGCAACGGCTGATCAATTAAATAAAGCCGGTCACTTAGTTACCGTTTACGAACGGGCGGACCGGATTGGTGGCTTATTACTTTATGGAATTCCCAACATGAAGTTGGAAAAAGAAATTGTCCAAAGAAGAGTCGATTTGATGGCTGCTGAAGGTATCAAGTTTGTAGTTTCCACTGAGATCGGAAAAGATTTGCCTGCCAAGTCCCTTTTGGAAGATTTTGATTCGGTCGTTTTATGCTGTGGAGCTACTAAGCCAAGAGACTTACCGATTGAGGGAAGAGAGCTCAAGGGTGTTCATTATGCAATGGAATTCTTGACGATTAATACTCAGGGACTGCTTGAACTTAAAGATGTTACAGCTTTTGAAACTGCAGCCAACAGCAAAGATGTTGTAGTGATTGGAGGAGGGGATACCGGCACTGATTGTGTGGGAACTTCCGTTCGTCACGGCTGCAAGAGTATTACGCAGTTGGAAATCATGCCCCGTCCACCTGAAGAAAGGGCAGATGACAATCCATGGCCCGAATGGCCCAAAGTTTACAAGATGGACTATGGACAGGAAGAGGCCAAAGAAGTTTTTGGAGAAGATCCGCGCAATTATTTGACCATGACCAAAAAGTTTAGTGGAGATGATCAAGGCAACCTTAAAGGTGTGATAATTTGCGACATTGAATGGAAGATGGAGGACGGGAGATATTCTCCAGTCGAAGTTCAGGGAAGTGAGCGAGAAATACCTGCCCAAGCTGCTTTTTTAGCAATGGGTTTTCTTGGACCTGAAGATACCATTGCTGAAGAATTGGGCTTAGCACGAGATTCTAGGTCAAATGTACAGGCAGACTATGGAAGGTTTTCCACTAATATTGAGGGCGTATTTGCTGCTGGAGATATGAGGCGTGGTCAATCTTTGGTGGTTTGGGCAATTAATGAAGGCAGAGCAGCAGCTCGTGAATGCGACCGTTATTTAATGGGCGAAACTTCGCTTCCATAATCCCCCTATTTTTATATGCAAGTAGTTTGTTTGGATCTTGAGGGAGTTCTAATCCCTGAAATTTGGATTGCTTTTGCTGAGAAAACTCAAGTTTTAGAGCTCAAGCGGACCACTCGAGATGAGCCTGATTATAAAAAGTTAATGGATTACAGGTTGGATATACTCGATAAAAACGGGTTTACACTTCCTCAAATTCAAGATGTTATCGATACTTTAGAGCCCTTGCCTGGAGCGGTTGAATTTTTAGCAAAGCTTAGAGCTTCTCATGAATTGATCATTCTTTCTGATACTTTTCGAGAATTTGCTCTTCCTTTGATAAATAAACTCGGGAACCCGACTCTTTTTTGCCATGAATTGCAAGTAAGCAAGTCTGGTCGTATTGAAGAAGTTAAGTTGCGCTTAGCTGATCATAAAAGAAAAACCGTGCAATATTTACAGAAGTTAAATTTTGAAGTGATTGCATCTGGGGACAGTTATAATGATCTCGGAATGTTGCTGTCAGCAGATCGTTGCTCTTTCTTTAATCCGCCAACTTCTTTAATGGTTGAGTATCCTGATATTGAGGTGGCCAGAAATTACGATTTACTTCACCAATTTATTCAAGGAAGCTAGAGCATCAGATGATTGAAATCATTGTTGGTACTAACCGTCGTAATAGCTCTTCCGCTGTGGCTGCTAATTGGTTACACGATTTTTATTCCGATTTGTCAGAGTCAAGCCAAGTGATGGATTTAACAGATCTGCCCTTGGAAACTTTTTCCCCTGATGCTTACAAGGAAAAGCCTGAGAAGGTAAGAACTTTTACTGATAGAGTATTAAACGCCAAGGGACTGGTTGTGGTCACACCGGAATATAACGGTAGTATGGCAGGTGCCCTGAAACTTTTTATTGATCTTTTACCTTTTCCTGAAAGCTTTGAAAATCGACCGGTCTGCTACCTCGGACTTGCTTCTGGACAATTTGGAGCCTTACGCCCTGTCGAGCATTTGATGCAAGTATTTGGTTATCGAAATGCTTATAATTTTCCTAAAAGAGTTTTTCTGCCATTTTGTCATAATTGTATTGATCCTGAAAAGGGAGTAACCGATGAGGAGTCGGCCCTGCGTTTGCAGCAACAAGCCATCGGATTTATCGAATTTTGTAATCTTTTACAAAGTCGAAACCCGGAATAGTTTTTTTACTATGAATTGTTCTGGGTTATCCGTAGTTGCAACCCATGCTTGCGGTTGGCCTAACCTTACGAAATTGGATAACGGTGATTTATTTTGTGTATATTTCAACGCCCCAAGCCATGGCTTAATGCAAGGTGATTTAGTTTGTTCTAAAAGAAAGCCAAATGAAACAAAATGGAAAAGAATTTCCATTGTATCCAGGAGACCACCGAATGGAAATCGTATGCACTTGTCGGTTGGTCAGGCACACAATGGAGACCTCCTTTGCTTCAGTAGCGGTTTTATTTTAAAAGACGAAAAGTTCGTTGGCTTTGCAGGTCATTGGCTTTCTCGGTCAATGGATGGTGGCCTTACCTGGGATGAACAGAAACATCCGAC
Organism: Opitutia bacterium; assembly: GCA_018646565.1. Classification (GTDB taxonomy): domain Bacteria; phylum Verrucomicrobiota; class Verrucomicrobiia; order Opitutales; family Seribacteraceae; genus Seribacter. The sequence goes on from JABGUO010000477.1 coordinate 6,447, forward strand.
CATTCCTCAAAAACTAAAAAGTTGCATTCCTTACGGTCGAATTATTCGTATCGGCAAAACAACTTTAGCCTATTCTTGCTATCGAAGTCAGGGTAGGGGGAAACCATCAGAATCCTGGGTGTGCTTTTCCGATGATGATGGTTTAACCTGGAAACGATTTTACAAACTCGGCAGAAACGATTCGAATGAAGTCGCCCTGTGTTCTCTTTCAAATGGCAACTTACTCGCTGCAGTTCGCACGCATGTAGATCATCATCTAAAAGTCTGTGAGTTTTCTCTTGTCGGAAAGAAATCTATAGAAAAGGGAGCGGTTTCATTACCAATGCAGCATCCTGCTGATCTTATTCAAGTGGGTTTAAATTGCTTGCTCATGACTTATGGTTTACGCAACCGCGGATTGATGGGACTGGCTGTGCGCATTAGCCTTGATTTTGGACAGACATGGTTGCCACCTTGCACTATTGATCAATTTGGGGATAAGGCAACGGATGTGGGGTATCCTTCAACGGTTTGTTTAGATAAAAAAGGAACTTTGGAAACTGTATATTATACAGATTTCGAACCAAATCTCACCGCCAAGCCTAATTGTTATCGAGTGATTTCAAAAA
>JABGUO010000478.1 GCA_018646565.1 Opitutia bacterium
ACGAAAATCAACCGGTACTTGAACATTCACTACTCCGCCATCCACCGCAAGTGAAGTTCCAGGGTAATATTTATTAACCGCGTCGGCAATTTTAACTGCCGTTAAAGAATCGGGTGACCGTAAAATGAGTTCAATCTCGTTACCAGAATTTAATATTTTGCTTTCAATTTCTCTCTCAACTAATCCTCCGTTGCTCACTATCCCGACTGTTGGATGATTAACTTGAACATTCGCTCCTCCCCCGCCACCCGCGGAAAGACCACCAATAGAAACGGCTCCCTGTGCTACCGTATAAACATTTCCATCTGCACCGTATAATGGAGTTTGTAACAAAATACCACCTTGTAAAGAATCTGCATTACCGATCGATGATACTGTAACATCCATACGAGACCCTTCCTTTGCAAAAGGACCAATATCCGCTGTAACCATAACCGCAGCTATGTTTCGAGACTTGTCAGCTTTATCTGCACGAATACCCAAAGTTTCCAAGGCATTCAAAATCCCTAGCTCAGTGTATTCAATACGGGAATCTCCCTGTCCCGAAAGTCCGGTAACAATACCATAACCATATAGTTGATTACTCCGACTTCCCCGAACATCGGTTAGATCTTTGATGCGCGCACCATAAACGGAGAAAGACACCAATAAAACAAGGTATCCGAACAAGATTTTTTTGGATAATGTAAGACTCATTTTACTAGAAAGGGTTCACCACTGAAGCGATTTTTTGGTACCAGCTCTCTTTCTGTGCATCATTTAAACTTCCCTTGGATACAAATTCGATTTGCGCATCAGCAATGTACTGAGAGGAGACGATATTACGATATCTTAGACCCTCTCTAAATCCTGCCCCAATGTCCTCCTGCCTTACCATCCCCTTCAAGACCGCGTAGTAACTTTCTCCGGAAAATGTAACCATCCGAGCACCCTCTAAAACAAGAACACCGTTTGGTAATACATCTATTACTACCACACTGACTCGTCCCTTTAAATTTTGAGTATTAGCGATTGAGCCACCCCCCTTATTGCTGCTTTTTGATTCAATTTCAGTTCCAGGAAGACCGCCATTATGGGTTCCCATTTTACTGTTAGCAAAAAGAAACTGTTTCACCGCATTTTCAACCTGAGACTGGCGATTTCGAACCGAATTTTGGGAAGCAGCAAGGGACGAACTTTCCCCCACATCAATAGTAATCAAATCACCTACCGAAAACGAACGCTTATCCCCGTAAAGGCCTCTTTGATTGTTAGAGCTTTTCATCCATAGAGAGACGCCAAACGAGACATTTACAAAAAGTAAAAGGAGCAATGTAATAAAAAACTTCATAAATTATAGATGTACCTTGACGCTATTTTCGTTAAGAACTTTTGCTTGGAATTCCTTCTTCGATGAAAGATTTTTGACGGTAACATTCCCACCAGACACTCCATCTTCGAGTGCCATTCCTTTCATTGTAACATAAATTCCATTCCCAGAGGCAAACACATCAACTATTTGCCCTTTTTTGACCAAGGTAACTTTAGATAAAAAGTTCCATTTGATGGGTGTATTGGATTTTACATTCGATGCAAGTTGATAACCCTTTAGGTTGATATTGGCTGGTACAGTACCCGCATGCTTTTTCAAAATATCAACCGGTTTTTTATCAAACTGAATAGAGTTGAGACGGGTACCACGTTGTAAAGGTGTCTTAGAAAAGAAAACATCAATAAAGTGGCCGATTCTTAGAGGTTCAGCAAACTCCCCAACTAGGTTACCACCATCCCATATACTAAAACGAGTAAATGTACTTGAGCAAATCTGGTCTGGCGAACAATCAGAAATTTTAATCAAATAATTAGAACTGACTTTTATGGAATTCCACTCGCGAGTTAGAAAAGCAACCACTTTTCCGGATGCTTGATAACGGTGCGCAATACTCTCCCCAAGCCTCTGTTCCAAAGTTTCTCGGGATAAAGTAATTGTAGAAGGTAAAACTACTGTATCATCACTGTAAGATCTTAGAGAAACGGGTTTGGAGGAAATAAGGGCAGACGACTTGGTGAACACTTTGATTTGGCCTCCTGCCCCGGGTAATTCAATAGAATCAATAAAGCGACTTACATCAGCAAAAATAATGCTGATGGGCAGGAAAAGAAATAAAAATGAAAACCTCATTAATTATCTTTTCAACTGATTCACACGGGAAAGCATATCATCAGAAGTTTGAATAGACTTGGAATTGATTTCATAGGCTCGTTGTGCAATGATCATATTTACCATCTCTTCGACCACATTAACATTAGACATTTCTAGATATCCTTGTTGCAAGACACCAAAGCCATTTTCACCGGGAGCACCAATCTCAGGCGCTCCACTTGCTTCAGTTTCAATAAAAAGATTTCCGCCGGTAGCCTTGAGTCCGGCCGAATTAGGAAATCGAACTAATTCAAGTTGTCCAATAATTTGTGTACCATCTGCCGTTTCTACAGAAACTTCACCTGTTGGCGAAACAAAAACATTAGTTACTTCAGGGTCAATCTGTAATCCCGCAGCTAAAGGCAAAGCATCAGCAGTTGTAATTTGGCCGTCAGGACCGACCTTAAAGGCACCGTCACGGGTGTAAGCTTCTGTACCATCAGGCTTCTCAACTTGAAAGAAACCGGTTCCATCAATCGCAATATCCATTTTTTCACCACTTTGAGTGAGTTGCCCTTGTGTGAAAATTTTAGCCGTCGAAACCACCTTCGTACCATTTCCCATCTCAACACCGGTAGGCACAACATTACCTGCACCAGTCTGTCCACCAGATTGTCTTGGGTTTTGATAAAGAAGATCTTGGAACTCAATCTTATTTTTCTTATATCCTGTTGTGTTCACGTTCGCTATGTTATTAGAAATAACATTTAAGTTCATTTGCTGCGCCTGCATTCCTGTTGCACCTGAGTATAAAGATAAGTTCATAATTTATATAATTAGTTTCAATTATTGAGTCTGCCCTAAAGTTCCTATTGCTTTTCCTAAGTTTTGATCAAAAGTTTGTATCATTTTTTGGTTTGCTTCATGAGCACGAGATACTTCAATTAGCCCGATCATCTCTTCAATAGCAGATACGTTACTGGACTCTAGGTAGCCCTGCATGATAGTGAATTGTGTTGGATCCGACACCTCCGGTTCTAACTCGGGGTCTTTCGCAACAAATCCACCGCCCACTTTTTGTAAATCCATCAAGGGATCTTCAAATGTAAATACACCGACTTTACCGACATTTTGATTTCCCTGAAAAATTTGTCCCTCTTTATCGATGGTTAAATCACCACCACCCGGAATAGTTTGAATGGTAGCACCGCCATCATCTGAAAATTGATGCCCCATGCTGTTTACCATAACGCCTTGAGAATCAACATAAAATTGGCCATCGCGAGTGTAGACAGAATCACCGTTCTGATTCAGTAATGCAAAAAAACCATCTCCCCTTAGTGCTAAGTCCATGGGATTACTTGTCTCTTTCATCTCTCCTTCATTATAATCAACTTGATTTTTCATTACGGGAAAAGAACCGGGCATCTCATTTCGAAGGCGATCGTGGGTGCTTCTAGCAATTTCGCCGCCCTCCACTGCCTCAAAACTTACCGCAACTTTCTTAAAACCTGCCACATGGCTAGCGGCAATATTGTTAGCAATGACATTTTGGTACTGCTCAAGTCCTCTTAAAGCAGAAGCGTTTTCGTAGAGAGATAAATTCACACCCTCATGAAAGCAAAAAACATGCCAAATGGCATGTTCTTATTAAACTCAGTGATTGGAGAAGAAAAAGTCAGTATTCACACTTAATGTCAATCACTCGACCATCCGGAATATGTACTAATAAATTCGAGGGAGTTCCGTCAATAGATACAACTTCAATTTTTATTCCAGTCTCATCTGTGTGAATTACATCAGTTTGAGCATCTGCCTCACCTGGAGTTTCCTCAGGCAATGGGACTGAAGAGTGCTGTTTACTGGGGTCAGCCAAATATGAACTGAATGAGTCTCCTGCTTTTTCAGAGTCTATATTATCGATATTGGAACCTCGCCCAGATAAATAACTATGCATAATTATATCTTAGCAATTTGCATACCGATATTCAAAACTATTGATACTGAGCAAGATCTTCCTTGCTCATATCCAAGACAAGACTTAACTCAACTCGTCGATTTTTTTCGGGTTGATTAGGGTAACGGATGTCATTTGGTTTAGTTGAACCATGCCCTGTTATTCTCTCCAACTTTCCATCCAACTCTCCGGCCGAGTAATGAACCAGTGCATCTGTGACTTCTGCACCTTGTTCCAATGACATTGTCCATGCATTTGAGGTTGTTGCATTTCTTTTACCATCGGTTAGGTGATTAGTATGAGAATCAACCCGATACACTAAAACATGCTGCGCAAGCAACCATGACATGCGTTGCATTACTTTTCGACCGTGATTGGTAAGTTCAGAGGAGGAAGGTGCAAACAGTGGTTTTTCATCGCCATGAAATAAGGTAACCTTCAGTCCTTCTGATGTTGCTTCAATCTGCATAGTGGAATCATCAATTTCATGAAGTTTCAGCCTTTGGAACCAATCCTGGGCAATTCGATGAAGAACATCAATATCTATGGATGTAGTATCATCAGTATTCCTCATTGTGGTATCAGATCTTCCCACAATTTGATCAACCATACTTCCTGGACGAGCATCCTTTTGTTCCACAGGAGTAGATTTTGGAACACCTGCCATATAAGGATCACGAAAAAATCGAGTCGTTGCAATGATGACCTCCTCGTCTTGAGATAAAATCCAAAGAACCAGAAATAATGACATCATACCTGTAACAAAATCAGCGTAGGCAACCTTCCAGGCACCTCCATGACTGCCCGTTAAGCGAGGTTTCCGATGATGTTTGAAGGTAAACATTTTACTTTGGAAAAATAAAATCAACCACCCTTCGCGGCATCCTTACATTTTTCCTCTAGTTCATCCGCAGAAGGTTGTATTAGGTTATCTAAAGAACGACGACCTATTTCAACTGCCATGATTGGCGACAAACCAGTTGCAAAACCGGAAACTGATCTTTCAACAATATGGTAGTAAAGAAATTCTTGGGTTTGGTTTAAAGAAACGAGGCGACCAAGAGGAATACCAATTCCGTATGCAAGGAAAATACCAAGAAAAGTTCCGCTCAATGCGGCTGCTACCTTGGCACCAACAGAAGATGGATCTTCCAAGTTAGACATTGTATTAATAATGCCAAGTACAGCTGCCACAATCCCAACACCAGGTAGTGCATCGGAGATCATTTCAATTGCTTTAATTGATCTTCCCGCCTCCGCTTCCCTACTATTCAGTTCAGCCTTTAGGATGCCACCAATCTCAGCTGGTTTACACCTGCCATCAACTATTGGACGAAGAGAATTACACAAAAACTCGACTAAACCCGCATCGTTCAAAAAAGAAGGATATTTTGTAAAAATAGAACTATTTTGTGGATCACTGACATGTTCGTCTAATGCAGGGGTCCCTTTTCTTCGACCCAGCATGAATAGTTCGTACAACAAAACTAATAAATCAATGAACTTTTCTTTACTCGCAATTCCCCCTTTAAAAGCCTTTAAAATGTCAATCTTGAGACCAATCAAAACGCTTGTGGGACTAGACACCACAAGTATCCCAAGACCAATTCCACAAATAATCATAATCTCACCAGCATGGACAAGAGAAATCGGATTTCCTCCAGAAACAACAAATCCTCCAATGCAGGAGACGAAAACGATAACCATTCCTAAGGCGAGTAACATAGTAAGTAGATAATTTAAAGTAGAGATTGGAAGTGCGCTCGAAGTGCTAACACTGAATGAGATAGAATTTGACTAATTCGCCCTTCTGACAACCCAAAAATATGAGCAATCTCAGAAAGTTTTAATTCCTCATAATAATATAACATGAGAATCTTTTTCTGAGGATCCGGCAAATCCTTAATTTTGTCCCTTAACAAGAAAACTTTTTCTCGATACTCAGTTTTGTCCAGAGCATCTTGCTCGGTAGGATCCGAGATGGTCTCCGATAGAGGGGTAGAATCACCATCTGGGGAACTTGAATGAACCGGACCGTCAATAGGAATAAAGGTGATAGGCTGTGTTTCCTTTAATAAAGTCTCGTATTCCGATTGTGATAATTTCAACTCGGTCTTCACCTCCTCGACACTAACAGGACGCTTCAAGCGGGACTCCATTTCAGAAATTGTCGATTGCAAAGATCTCGCTTTTGCACGGTTTGCACGTGGCAAACAATCAATCTTACGGAGTTCATCGAGAAGAGAACCTTTAATCCGGAGTGCCGCGTAATTTCCAAAAGATTTTCCTTTTGAAGGATTAAATTGGTTTACTGATACAATTAAAGCTTTAACCGCAATGCCATACATATCCTCAATTTCATAATGATCGGGGAAATGAAACCGCATACGGGAAACAGTAGATTTAACTAATGGTAAATAATCTTCGATCAACTGATCTCTCGATTTTTCATCAGACATCGCGACTCTGTACTTTTCCGCTGCTTCTTTCATTCGCACGGAAGAAGAGACAGAGAATTCGCGGTCTACATTGGCCTTTTTAATATTTTGCGCGCTCATCTTTTAATAAATATCCACTAGACTTGAGCATCAACCATACGGTTGGCAGTTGTTGAGGCCTCGTTCATTGCAGCGGTTGCCAAATTAGTGGGGTTATTTTCAATGGGTGATGATAAATCTCTCGGATGAAGTGAATTACTATTCGAATCTACAATATTTCCATTTAAAATAAAGCTTAATAACATCCTTCCACAAACAGCAAAAAACAGACAACCAAAAGAGCTTTGTACCAAAGCAACAAGAGGATCATTGGTGATAAGAATACCAAAAATAAAGAAAATAATGAATCCGAAAAACCCACTTAAACAAAAGAAAAACTTCGCATCATTATTCATAACTAAATATTTCGATAAGATGAAAAACCTCTCGCATAAAGTTCTTCGGGAAAGGTACGGGAAATCATTTGGTTGAGAACATTAGTACTAAAATCACCAGTTACATTTTGACCATTGCAGATGCATAACGG
>JABGUO010000073.1 GCA_018646565.1 Opitutia bacterium
ATAATAAAAGGGCCGAAACCACCAATAAGGTTGAGTAAACTCCAATACAATTAAACGCCCATTTGGTTTAAGAACACGATAAATCTCGGCTAATCCTTTTTTACGATCTGCCAGGTTTCGAAGGCCAAAAGAAATAGTGACTAAATCAAAGCTTGAATCTTCAAATGGAATATCCAGGCAGTCTCCTTCTATAAACTGATACTGTTGGGAATCTAATCCAAGTCGGCCACGTTTTTTACGAGCTTGTTTAAGCATAGGTTCACAAAAATCGAGCCCGATGATTTGAACAGTTGAGGTAAGTCCGTCCTGTAAGGCAAAGGCAACATCTCCACTGCCTGTTGCCAAATCAAGGATTCTTGAACAAGGTGCCTGCCTTGCTAAATTGACTAGTTTTTTACGCCAATAAAAATCAATCCCACCAGAAAGTAAATGATTCGCAATATCATATCGATCAGCAACGCGGGTAAAAGTATCACGAACCGCATCTGGATCAGGACTACTCACGCCTCACGAATCCTTGCTTTTACCAAAGCTCTCGACTACCCATTGAGATAATTCCTTATCCGGGTCGTCCACTACTTTCTTATCAATTACAAATTCCTTTTTTCCTGTTCTTTGATTAATGATACCCAACCCATGAATGAAATCAGAAAATTTTCTTTCACAAATCGCACGCACAGATCGCCCCTCAGCGATTGATTCCTTTACAATCGCTGTCTTCGCAACCTTTCGAAACTTGAGAATATAGCCACATTCTTTTCTAAATTGTTCGGCATAACGGTCTACATCTTCAAGTAAGGAATCATCCAATTCATCCCTTCTTTCTTCAAGTAAAATTTCTAGTTCTTCTCCTGGATTTTCAACGGTGTTAGCAGAGACTGAAAAATCTCGTATTGCAGTGGAGGGGAGTTCAAATTTAAAATCTCGAAATGTTTTTTCTAAAATAGTTACTAATCCACGGGCACCCGTTTTTTCTTCAGCTGCTTTTTCGGCAATTTTTTCGATCGCATCCTCGCCAATCTCAATACTGATGTCGTAACCAGAAAAATCATTTTTGTATTGTTCCAGTACATTTCCTTCGGAGGAGTTAAGAATTTGAGCAAGGTCGTCCTTGTTCAATTCTTCACAGGAAACACGAACTGGTAATCGACCAATAAATTCGGGCTCAAAACCATAGTCTATAAAATCGCGCGTTTCCGCCTGAGATAAAAAACGGTTTGCCGATTCACTGGATGAAATATTTTCTTCTGCCGAGCCAAAACCTATTCGGTTTAAGTCGAGTCGTTTACGAATATTTTCACCCAATTGATCAAATGCACCACTTACAATAAACAATATATTTCTTGTGCTTACCGTACTCTTTTTAGGCTTATTTCCTTTCTGCATATCCATAAAGGATTTCATCTGACCCATCATATCCTGAGGGGCATGGAGATTCACTTCAGTCTCCTCCATTAATTTAAGCAGATTGATTTGAACCCCCCGACCGGAAACATCTTTGCCCGTCTTTGAAGACTCCGAGGCAATTTTATCGATCTCATCCACATAGACGATTCCAAATTCTGCAAGTTCAACATCACCATCAGCAGATTTTACCAAGTCACGCACAATATCTTCCACATCATATCCAACATATCCAGTCTCCGAGAATTTTGTCGCATCCGCCTTAATAAAAGGCACGCCAATTAATTTCGCAACATTACGCATCAGAAAGGTCTTGCCTACACCAGTTGGACCAAGAAGGAGAACATTAGGCTTCACATATTCATTCTTGGCCAGTTTCTCATTTTCTAAACAACGGCGGACATGATTGTAATGATCGCAAACGGCAACCGATAACACGCGCTTGGCCTGCTCCTGCTTGATTACAAAACGATCCAAATAATCACGAATTTCCTTTGGTCTACGATCAAAGGAACGAATGGTGTCTAACCTCTCATCACGAGTCGCATCTTCCGGCGGAGGAGGCTTACTCTCCTTGACTTCTTTTTCCACTTTTTCTCCCCCGTCTTTTGCCTTCATCGATTCCATAAAAGGGGCAAATGCAACCTGAACATTTTTATTATTTAGTAAATCGTGAAGTTGTTTTTGGATTTCCTCTAAAGGATTATCATCATCTTTCTTAGTCATTTTTTTTAAAATGGGTTTGACAGGTCATTGAGTAACAGGAATCTATGAAGGAAACAAACTAACCCTATATTGAAAGTCTTTCAAACCGAAACACCCTACCATGTCCAATAATTTAACGAAACGGCACATCGTACAGAAAATTTACGAGAATTCTAATTACAACCACGATGATGTTCGGAGTATAGTACAAAATACTCTTGATATCATGCAACAAGCCCTCGCAAATGGTCAAAATATTGAATTGCGTAAGTTTGGCGTGTTTGAACTTCAGGTAAGGAAGTCACGGGTAGGTAGAAACCCCAATAAACCTGAAACTGATGTAATGATACCGCGCCGGGCAGTCGTTAAATTTAAAGCAGGTAAAGAGATGAAAGAAGGACTAGATAAACTTAATCTAGATAAGCTCGACTCTTCTTCCTAAATTTACTCGCCTCAAAATGTTTGAAACTTTACCCGGTTTTCGGGACTTCCCTCCCGAAGACTGTGCTCGACGGAACCACCTTTTTCGCATCTTTCGAACTGTGGCTCATGCCTTTAACTTCTCTGAATACGATGCCCCCATACTCGAGCCACTAGATTTATATGTAGAAAAATCTGGTGAGGAAATTGTGGGCCAGCTTTTTCACTTCGAAGATAAAGGCAACCGACGCGTTGCACTAAGGCCAGAACTTACCCCGACATTAGCTCGCATGGTTGCCTCAAGGGCAAATGCATTACCCAAGCCCATTAAGTGGTTCAATGTGGGGGAACACTTCCGATATGAACGACCACAAAAAGGACGGGGGCGATCATTTTATCAATTTAATGCTGATTTATTAGGAGAATCCAATCTCGGAGCAGATGCAGAATTAATCGCTCTACTTGTCGCGATATTCGAAACCCTAGGTTTGAGTGCAAGTGATTTTAAAATTCGCTTAAGTGACAGAACTACATGGGTTTTATTCTTAAATGCTCTCGGCGTTACAGAAGAGCAAAGACCAACAGTACTGGATGCAATTGATAAAAGTGAAAGAAGAAAACCGGAACAAAATAAAGAGTCGTTGGAAAATGCCCTCCCTGGACGCGGTGAAGAAATCCTTGCTGAAATTGACTCCATCAAAAAAATCGATTCGCTTGATGCGTTACAAAATCGTTTAAATGAATGTGGAGATGAGGGCAAAGAAAGAGCATCTCAATGGTTTACTCTCCTCGAATATTTAGAAGGACATGGTGCAGATGAATACATAAAGATTGACCTCTCGATTGTCCGTGGCTTGGCCTATTATACTGGATTTGTTTATGAAGCCTTTGAAGCGAGCGGGCAAGGTCGTGCACTCGCGGGGGGAGGTCGCTATGATCATTTAATTAAAAAGCTTTCAGGCAATGTAGATATGCCCGCAAGTGGATTTGCGATTGGCGATATGACCCTGAGTGATTGCCTACAATCAAAAGGCCTACTTCCCACCTATATTCTCGCCCCGGATCTATTTTTAATTGGAGATCACGAAGAAAGAAAGAGTTCCCTTCCCATTATTGCCCGATGCAGAAAAGCGGGATTTTCCGTGGCTTACTCTCTTAAAAATGCTGCCTTTGGGAAACAATTTAAAGAAGCGGGAAAAAGCGGTGCTCGATATGGTTTAATTCTAGGCGAAGATGAAAGGATTAAAAACGAGATCAAAATTAAAGATTTCCGAAGTGGTAAAGAAAAAACAGTTTCTCTGAAAAATCTGATCGAGCAATTGGAAAACCTGGATGAAGCAGGCGGGATCGAATAGTCTAAATAATTAATTATGCAAAGAGAAGTTCCAGATTTCCAACAAGAACAACTCAATAAAAGGAAGAGAAAATCGAACGGAAGCAGACGCGATTTTTTAAGGAAGATAGTCCTTGGACTGGGTACAATGTTTGCCTCATTCTTTTATCTTCGCTTTGAAGCAAATTGGTTAGAAATTACAAAGAAGAAGGTAATTCTTCCCAAGCTTAGAAATAAAGTTCCTATAAAACTTCTGCATCTTTCTGATTTACATTTTTCAAACAGCGTAAATTTAGAGGATATTGACTTGGCTTTTCGGGAAGGCTTTTCGGAAAGCCCAGATGTATGTGTCATTACTGGAGATTTTATCACTGAACAAAAAAGTAACCATGAACTTGAAGAATTCGGCAGACTATTGGCAAAGTATGCTCATATTGTTCCGACTTTCGCCTCATTAGGTAATCATGATGGTGGTGAATGGGCAGGTGCTCATGGTGGTTTCAAGAACACTCAAAAAGTCGAATCTATGCTCGCCCG
>JABGUO010000479.1 GCA_018646565.1 Opitutia bacterium
CTCGGCAATCATTGAGGTTAAAGAGGGCGAGGAGTATGGACTGGGAGGAAAAGGCATCTCCCCTCCCCTCTGTTATGTTCCACGCGGAATTGATAATTCCACCGGTGGAATGAAAGAAATAACCAGTGATAAATGGGGACCTTTTAAAGGTTCCCATGTTGGATTGAGTTACGGATCGGGCACTCATTACCTTATCCTTAGAGATGCCACCAGTTCACGACCACAGGGTGGAATTGTACCTCTACAGGGAAACTTTCTCGCTGGTGTAATGCGAGGAGATTTTAACCCCAAAGATGGACAACTTTATGTGGCTGGGTTGGATGGTTGGGGAGATTACTCGATCAAGGATGGATGCCTACATCGAGTCCGCTATACCGGGGGAAAAGTCCGAAAGCCAAAAGGGTTTAAAGTTCATTCCAACGGAATACGAATAGATTTCACAACAAACCTGGACAGCGAAGCGATTTCAAAAGTTGAAAATTACTTTTCTCAGGCATGGAATTATGAATATGCCAAGCGATATGGCTCACCTGAATTTTCCGCTAAGGTTCCGGAAAGCCTCGGCCATGACCGGATAAATATTCGATCGGTCAAACTTCTGGAAGATGGAAAATCTATATTCGTGGAAATGCCCGACCTCGAACCCATCATGCAACTCCACATTCGCATGCATTTACAAGATGCCGATGGAACCGAATTCAAAACCGATTTATTCTGCTCACCAATGTTTCCGGATAAGCCATACATGTCTAATGGCCTAACAAATCCAAGAAAAAATAAACTGAGCTTTGTATCCCTTCGCGTGGCCAATCAGAATACCAAAAAGAAACCAGACTATACCGGGGATACGATAGAAGGTGAACGGGAGATTCGGATCGATACGATAAGCGGGCTGAAATATTCCAAGACTTTAGTTGAAGCAAAGCCTAATGAAGCACTGGTTTTAAAATTAAAAAATATCGATGCTATGCCACACAACTTGGTCATTATCAAACCGGGATCGACTAAAAAAGTGGGCGAAGCCTCTTTCAAAATGATCAGCGATCCGAAGGCGGGGGAAAAAAATTATGTACCTGATTTGGAGGAAGTTCTACATATCATTCCTGTCATTGAACCAGGCAAGGCACATGCCCTGCATTTCCGGGCTCCGAAAAAACCGGGCGATTATCCATTTATCTGCACATTCCCGGGTCACTGGATGGCGATGCAGGGAATCCTTCGGGTGAATTAAGAAGAAAGTCCTTTACGCTCGAACTGAATCTAAGAATTAACTTATTTTCACGACAACCCGATCATATCCAACCTGACGAGTGTAGGATTCTTCTTTTTCAATTCGGGGTTCAGAAGAAATTAGGTTTATACTTTTCACCTGTTTACACAAAGACTTGAGCAGGCAACGGATAATTAATCGGGCCTGCGGAGCCCCGAGGCAGTTATGAATCCCAAAGCCGAAGCCAATGTGCGGGTTTGGCATACGATCCAATACTACTTTATTTGGTTCTTTAAATACAGACTCATCCCGATTTGCGGATGGCCAGCACAGTCCAACCCGGCCCCCCGCCGGAACTTCATGATCCGCCACTCTGGCGGTATGCGGACAGGTTCGGGAAATCGCAGTGAGAGGGCTTACATAACGAACAAATTCCTCGCAGGCAGTCATTATATAGCGCTCATCTTCTCCAAGAAAACCAAGGGCTTTAGGATGTTCGGAAAAGTAGACAATGATGCTACTGACCACATTAATTACGGTGTCTTTACCACCGGCAAAAGTGACATTGGCGATTCCCTGTTTTTCAGTAAAACTTAACTTTTCTCCATTCATCTCCGCGTGGTTAAGCATACTAAAAAAATCATCACCCGGCTCCCGTTCAGCTCGGGCAAATTGTTCTGCAGTGTAGTCCTCAAGTCCACTTCCTTCCGTAAGTGCATGCATCCCCCACTCCATCCACCTGTCTGCTTCTGAATCAGGAACCTTTAATAACATGGCTAATGCACGACATTGCAGAGGCAGAGCAAATTGATTAACGGCTTCCACTTCTCCCACATCAATTATATTCGCGACCATTGATGTAACCATCTTTGCCATATCCTCGATATAGTCTGCATGAGTCGGACGAATAAAGAACGGCTCCACTAACGCACGAAAATCGGTATGCTGGGGCGGATCCATTTCGATCGGAATTTGGCGCATCGAACGAAGTCCCTCTTCTGAATGAGGAACC
>JABGUO010000480.1 GCA_018646565.1 Opitutia bacterium
AGGTCTCCTGATTCACAGCAATGCCCAACTACCACCTGTTCAATATTGTCCTTTTGTTTCGCTTGGGAGTCTTCCGGGATAATTACAATTGGATGCTGAGCACCATACAAGCTCGGGCGAAGGATTTCTGTCATTCCTGCATTGAGTTTTAAAAATCGGTATCCGGAGGGACCAGTGGTGGTAACATCCTGCACCGTGGTAACGAGACTGCAAGCGTGCGCCAATAGATAAGTACCTGGTTCGATCTCGAGTTTTAATTTTCGCCCAGTTTCTTTCTCAAAATCTTCAAATAATTTTCGGACGGGTGTACCGATTTCTTGAAGGTCGGTCGCCTGTTCACCGGGCATTCTTGCTACTTTATATCCACCCCCCAAATTTAATGATTTAACGGTGGGGAATTTACGTACAATATCTAAGCTCATGCCTGCTACTTTTTGCCACACTTCAGGATCCGAGCCAGATCCAATATGAGTATGGATTCGGTTTACTTTCAAATGGTAGTGTTCACAAAGTTTCTTGGCTTCCTCCAGGTCCTCTTTCCAAATTCCAAAGCTGCTCGAAGGACCGCCCACATTGGTACGGTTGGTACCTCCTGACCCCATTCCTGGATTGAAACGCAGTCCGATAGATTCTCCTTTTCCCCAAATTCCAAATTTGTGAATTTGATTCAATGAACAAAGGTTTACATGCACACCATCCTGTACCCAATAACGGAAGTTTTCTGGGAATTCCTGAGTGCTCATAGAAATTGATTCCGTTCCGTAGCCCGCCCGAACAGCACGTTCCACTTCAAATTCAGAACTTGCATCTATTCCTAACCCTTCACTATTAAAAATTCGCAGAATGGCACCAGTTGGGGCTGATTTCATTGCGTAGCGAGGATACAATCCAAAAGCGTTGGGGAAATTAAGTACTGACTTTGCATTCGCACGCAGAGTATCTTCGTCGTACACAAAGGTTGGAGTTCCAAAGTCGATACGAATTTGTTCAATATTTTCGGGTGTGAGAAATCTAAGTTGTTCCATTCGAGTAAGAGATTTAAGAATTATTTATAAATTAGACTCGTAGTATAGGCAAGCATTCGAGGGACACATCATGCTATTTTGTCAAAACTCGAAAAATGAGTTCAGCTGAATCTGTTTGGATTGATTTTCGGGAAATTTCCCGGGTGAAATATTTTTCCCATGGGGGAAGGTAGACATTTCCTGAATACTCGGCTTTAATTTCGGTAAGGTATAGATAATCAGCAATACCGAGAGCCTCTTCATAAATTTCCCGTCCGCCACAAATCCATACGACTTGATTAAGTTCTTTCGCAATAGATAATGATTCTTTTAAAGAACCTGCTTTCTGAGCATAAGGGAATCTTATTTTCTGGTTTCGGCTCAAAGTAATGACTGACCTATCTTGGGCGTGCTCTTCAAAATCGTTGTAGCAATGTCTGCCCATGATTAGAGTTCCCTTTTGAGTGGTTTTTAAAAAGTATTCCCAGTCTTCACGGATGTTCCATGGTAGTTTGCCGTTCTTTCCGATCAGTCTGTTTTGATCACAGGCTACAATTATATTAATCATTCTGGTCAGGGAACGATCGAGTGGGGGAAAAATAATATCGGGTTTTCATGGATTTATTTTGTGTATGTGTTATGCAATTGGTCTGACAGACAAATGCAAACGAATAGCAGTAATTTTGGAGAACGAATTTCTTTGCCAGATTCTTGGCAACGGAAAGCGCTCGGTTATTTGCGGGATGGGAAAGATGTTGTCCTCCATGCTCCCACGGGAGCGGGCAAGACTTATGTCTTTGAGCAGTTAATTGAATCTGGCTGGAAAGGTCGGGCTGTTTACACAGTTCCAACACGAGCATTAGCGAACGATAAATTTAGAGAATGGAAAAAAAGAGGTTGGGAGGTCGGTCTTGCCACTGGAGATTTGCGTTACCAAACCGACTCACGGGTTATTGTAGCCACTTTGGAGACTCAAAGAAGTGCAATGTTACGAGGGGAGGGGCCCGATTTATTTGTGGTAGATGAATACCAATTATTAGGGGACCCCCAGCGCGGACCCGGTTATGAAATTACCTTAAGTATGGCACCGCCTAATGTTCGCCTTTTGTTGATGAGCGGAAGTGTCTCAAATCCTGGTGAAGTTGCCGATTGGTTGGAAAGTCATGGCCGTTCAGTGGAATTGGTTTCAGAATTTGTACGCCCAGTCCCACTCGAAGAAGTCTTTGCAGAAGCCTTGCTAAAGCGTCCTTTTCGCGGAAGGAAAATCCGCGGTCACTGGCCCAAATTAGTAGCGGGAGCACTGAGTGCGGGGATAGGACCTATTCTTTTATTTGCACCACGACGAAAAGCTGCCGAAGAACTAGCAAGGCAATTAGGGGCGGAACTTCCCGATACAGATCCACTGGAATTAACTGCCGAACAGAAGAAGATCGCGGGGAAAGAATTAAGCGGTTTACTGAGGAAGAGGATTGCGTACCATCACAGTGGATTGGAGTATCATTCTCGTGCGGGAGTAGTTGAACCTCTCGCCAAGACGGGACAACTTCAAGTTGTGATTGCGACCACTGGTCTTGGGGCAGGCGTAAACTTTTCAATGCGTTCTGTATTGGTCACCGATCGCGAGTACAGGGTGGACGAAGGACTTCATTTTTTACGTCCGGATGAATTATTACAAATGTTTGGCCGGGCGGGTAGGAGGGGGTTAGATGATCGAGGTTTTGTCATTGTAACTCCCAAGCAAGCACGCTTAAACGATGGTCGTCCCCTCAAGTTGAAGCGTTCACAAACCTTAGACTGGCCTGCCATTTTACGAGTAATGAACTATGCGTATAAGCGAGGAGAGGATCACTTGGATGCAGCACGAAACTTGGCTCATCGCTTGTTTTCCGAAGAAAATGTACGGTTGGGTCTTCGCGATTCAATTAATAAAATTTCCATGCAAATTGATCAGGTTCTCGAAAAAAAAGAACTACCTGAAGAAGCCCAAGATCGTAATCAAGTCATTGAAATGAGGAATTTTGCTGGATTGTGGGAAAGGCGGGGCGGGCAATGTCAAGCACCCCTTGGAGAAGCATTTGCCTTGCACAAAGGAGAATGGGTAAAGGCTCTTACCCTACCGGACACTCTGGGTAAGGTGAAGATGGGAAATCCTTGCCGCTTTGGTGATAAAAAGAATCTGACCTACGGAAGAGAAGTTCCTCTTGCAATTGTAGATTCTGAATCGATGGGAAAACGAGTCACCCTTACTAAATCTTTTCGTAAAAATCTGAGGGAAACGATCGCGGAGAAATTTCCTCAGTTCAGAAAAAAGTTTTCTCGCAAAACTTGGATGAGAAGGGGACTGGAAAATGTATTTCGTGAATTTTTACCCTCCATTACTTTGGGGGGGAGCTTAGATGAACTGGTGGATCGTGGAGGAGTACTTCGTGCACGGTTACGTTATGATTCTGCCACGGTGCTTGGATGGAAGGATGCTCGTGGGAAAATTTTACTGAATCCACCCTTGCGAAAAACAACCCGAATATTCGAGTCGCCCTTTAAGGAAAAAGCACAGGTTGAAGATTGGGAAAATTTAAGCACTCTTTCTCCCGCTGAAGTCTGGGCAAAGTTAGGACTGATTGATACTAAGGGAGTACCCACACTACGGGGTGAAATTTTTAGTTTCTTTTCTCGTGGAGAAGGACTCGCCGTTGCCGTTGCATTAGAAGACAGCAGTTATCCAATTGATGAGATGATTAATGACTTGGCTAACTTGCGGGCGGGTCATCGATTTCGTGCCTATGCCAAGACAGAATCGCGCCTTGCACTTCTTTGTCGTGGTGCCTTTGGTTTTAAAAATTGCCCGGGCTATTTAAAAAATGGATTACCCTGTGAGTATGGAGAGGGGGCGACCGAAGCGTTACAAAACCGCCAAGAAATCTTATCCGCAAAAGATCAATTTTTGGATGATCTTAGCATCGGGGACCTGGAGCGAATTGCAATCGAGTGGAGAAGCCTTCTTTCATTAATTGTTCAGGCTCCAAAGCTTGATTTCGATCGTTGGCAATCATTACAGGATGCAGCTCGGATATTGGTGGGAGTAGATTTGGAATCTAATGAACTACCTAATTTGCCCGAACTGCCAATTCGACAAAGAGAACGATTTAAAAACTCCCAAGGTATCAAATTCGATTAATTTTCTTTCTAGTTTTTAAAAACGAAGAAACTAGTCCCGGACTATTTCGAATGTATCTTGTCGTATTCGATCCCTTGTAAACGATGACCGGATATCAGGATCGGATCAAAATTAGTTAACTAAGTGCGGCTAGTGCGTCTTTGGTTTCATTTAACTTAGCCTCATTTTCGAGTAGTTGGTGTCTCGCTCCTTCGATAATATGGGGAGGGGCTTTGGAGGTAAATACCTCGTTTGCTAATTTCCCTTTTACCGAGTTTACCACTTTTTCTAACTGGGCAAGCTCTTTCTGTAACCTTGCTTTTTCAGCGTTGAGATCCACCCCAGTTGAAAGGTCAAGGTAGATTGAACCGAACGGAGAAACTAAGGCAGGCATACCGGGA
>JABGUO010000481.1 GCA_018646565.1 Opitutia bacterium
AAAATGACAAAAATCTAAAAAGTCTTTTTTTAATCATTAATACAACCAAATTTTGGATCGTTCTGATATTTAAATAACCGAGAGCGATAGATGATTGACCTTCACTCATTATTTTCTGTCATTGGCTTGTAATAAGCCTTTAAAACTTTTTACCCACAAGTTAACCGGTAAAAATATCTGCGTTCATACTAATACCGACTAGTGCTACAATATTGGGGCAAAATATGAAGTTTAATTGAATAAGCGAATTCAACGGTTCCTCGAACTTTTTGCCTTCCCGGCCTTTTTATATCTGAAAACAGAACCGATCTTTTAAGGCGATACATGCCCCAAAATCCTTGAGCTAAATTAGCCGTATTAGTGATCACCATAACCAATGTGCTCGCTGCAAAAAAAACAGAATCGCACAGTGAGTTATATCTAAACCTAATAATTAATGAAATCCACCAAAGATTCGCAATATCTTGATTACTCCCCTTTTATGCGTGGACCACCACTTGAGTGCCAGTAAGCAAGTCATGCAGACATCTTCTCGGTTTTCCGAAAATGAACAACACATTAATTATACTGAGTAATCCGCCCGCTACAGGAATTTGGCTGATAAAAGAAAAAGCAAGGTATCGGAGTGAATATAGTTTTAAGAATCCGACTTGCTTACCATCCATATCGACAATTTTAACCTTCATAATTCTTTTGCCAATGGTTTGTCCGTGATTGGCGAGAAATATTCCATTTAATAGAAGGAACAAACTTTGGCCGACCAGAAAAGCGATCAAATTTTCGTTTAATGACAGCGGTATTCCATTGGCAGCACGAGTTATAAAATAATCCCAGAATCCTGTAACCATCGCGATGCCGATTAGTATGGGGATTAAGATTACCGAATCAATAAGTACGGCACCGAGGCGTGAACCTCGACCGGCTAGCGTAATTGTTTGTTCGGGCATGTTATTTTGGTCTATCATATGGGTTAAATAATAGTGATTCGGCCCCTTATATTCTATTATAACTTCGAACTCTTTTTATAATTCAATCGTCTGCTCGCTGAATTCGCGCTAATTAATATTCAATGAAATTACAACAGGGACAGGTTTGGGTGAAAGGAAAAGACAGTTACCGAATTACAGAGTGGGCTCGAATGACGATTCAATACAAGCACTCCCATAAGGCGAAATTTAAAGAATCAGATGTGATCGAAGTTTCTAAGAAAGAATTTTGCCGACTGATTAAAGGTGCAGTTCTTGAAGAAACCCAAGATTGATTTTTGGCTCGACCATGGAGGAGTCAGCTCTTGTAAAGTATTACGATGTCAATTTCCATTGGAACTCCCTTTAAAAAATTAGCGAAAAAAGTCCTTCTCTGCGGATCTGGTGAATTGGGGAAAGAGGTGGTGATCGAATTGCAGCGGTATGGAGTTGAGGTGATTGCAGTGGATTCCTATGCCGATGCTCCAGCAATGCAGGTTGCAGACAGATGTCATATTATTTCCATGCTCGATGGGCAGGAACTTAAACGGGTGATCGAACTGGAGAGACCGGATCTAGTTGTACCTGAAGTGGAGGCTATCGCTACGGATACTTTGGCTGAAATGGAAGCCGCTGGATTTGTTACGGTTATTCCTACCGCTCGGGCAACTCAGTTAACAATGAATCGCGAGGGGATTCGCCGGCTTGCTGCGGAAGAACTTGGATTAAAAACATCCCCTTTTCTTTTCGCTACAACCGGAGAGGAATTTCGGCAGGCTGTGAAAACGATTGGAATGCCCTGTGTGGTGAAGCCCATTATGAGTTCATCCGGAAAGGGGCAAAGTACAATCCGTTCTTCAGATCAGATTGATGAGGCCTGGACCTATGCACAGGAAGGTGGCCGTTCTGGAGGGGGGAAGGTTATTGTGGAAGGATTTGTTGAATTTGATTATGAGATCACGCAGTTAACCATACGTCATATTGGCGGAACATCCTTTTGTGATCCCATTGGGCATGTGCAAGTGGATGGAGATTACCGTGAGTCCTGGCAACCCCAACTGATGTCAGCAACTGCACAAAAAGAAGCGAAAAGGTATGCACAAGTAATCACAGATGCGCTTGGCGGATACGGAGTCTTTGGGGTTGAACTTTTTATCAAAGGAGAGGAGGTCCTTTTTAGCGAGGTTTCACCAAGGCCACACGATACGGGAATGGTTACCATGATTTCTCAGGATCTATCACAGTTTGCTCTGCACGCACGGGCAATCCTTGGTTTGCCCATTCCGGTTATTCGCCAATTTGGCCCATCGGCATCCAGTGTAATTTTAGTGGAGGGCGAATCATCAAATGTTTCTTTTGGCAATTTAGATCAGGCTTTGACTGAACCCGATACCCAGCTTCGCCTTTTTGGAAAACCCGAAGTGCATGGCCAACGAAGAATGGGGGTTGCACTTGGTCGTGCAGATTCGATCGAGGAAGCACGAAAGAAAGCAAATCAAGTGGTTGCGGACATCACAATTTCCCTATGAGTGATATTCAGGAACTGATAGATCTATTAGTTGAGTTCAGGGATGAGCGGGACTGGGGACAGTTCCATGATTCAAAAAATCTCGCTCTTGCACTTTCGATTGAAGCGGCAGAATTAAATGAATTATTTCTTTGGAAAAAGGATGCGGAGTCGGAAGATGTCGACCGGGAGCGGCTCAAAGAGGAACTGGCTGATGTTTTTGCCTACGCCCTCATGCTCGCCGAGAAAAATGGTCTGTCTGTTTCGGAAATTGTAAAAAACAAAATACTCAAAAACGCCGAAAAATATCCGGTTGAAAAATCCCGGAGTTCATCAGCGAAATATAATAAAGATTAAGCTCCGGATCCCCGTCCTTTGAAGGTTAGTTCAGCGATACCTGATTTATCTAATTCACCGAGGCCAAGTCCAACCATCTTCTGATACTGAGCTAATGTGGCTTTTGCCAGGGGAACCTGAATGCCAGCTTCCTCCGCCACTGCAATTGCAATACCGGAATCCTTGGCGGCATGGTCAGCGGAAAAATAACATTCGTGGTCCCGTTCAAGCATGTCATCGGAATCTGTTTCAAGAACCCGTGAATTCGCACCGGTCTGCGAGAATATTTCACAAAGCATTTTCAAATCAAGTCCAAGCGCATCGCCAATGCCCAAGCCTTCGGCCAGGGCAGCCGTGTTGATATTCATGACCATATTGACTA
>JABGUO010000482.1 GCA_018646565.1 Opitutia bacterium
AAACATAAGGCCTACTGCAAACAATTCAAAGTCTGGTGCAAAGCCTCCAACTCCAGGTGTGCAAAATGCTGCCGCCCCGGGCGCAAATCAAACAAGTTCTTCCTCTGGTGAAGCCGAGGGTTCTCATGAATTTAGTGACTTTATTACCATTTCTGCAGATGAAAGAAGTAATGCAATTCTGGTTTATGGAACCAAGGCGGACATAACTGAAATTGGGATGATGATTGAGTCGCTTGACCAACCACTCCCGCTTGCTCGCATTGATACTATTTTTGTAATGGTCGATCTAACTGAGCAAAACCAAAGGGGAATTGATGCACTATTTAGCAGTCTTGAGTGGTCTAAATATTCGAGAGGAGCAAGAGGAGAAGGTTTATTCGGGGAAACTGCCACAGCCAATGAGTCGCTTACTTTACCGTCCGGCGAAACCGCAACAAGGCAAGTTCCAATTGAATCAAATAATCTTCAGGGAATAATAGGAATACCAGGTCTCAATTCTGCGATTCCTTTTCAAATGGAGGACTGGGAATTAACTGGTGTTCGGTGGGATCAAATTTTTGCTCTTTCTTCCGAACGTAATGATGTAAGGATCTTTTCTACGCCCTCACTTATGGTTTCTCATAATGCACCAGAGGTCCATATTTTGATCGAGGATGAACGAAATATTGTGATACCAACCTATTATGGGAATACTTCAACGGATGGTACCAGCAGTACTGGAAATGCGGAGAAAATTACCGCGAAGACATCACTTGAAATTAAGAAGCCAAAAATAGGACTTCCATTAATTGATGAAAATGGAACTATTATATCGAAGGGCTCTATTTTTATGGAAGTAGAGGTGAAGGCAGAAAAGTTTGATGAAACTCAGAGCAATACTTATCAAGGTCAGTCTTTACCGGCCAAAAAAATACGAGAAGCGAAGTCTTTTGTGACGATTAGAGACGAAGAAATCATTGTCTTGGGTGGACTACAAGAGGTACAGGTAGATTCAACAGAATCCAAATATAACCTGTTGAGTGATATTCCGTATTTTGGTGATAAGTTTTTCCGACCACAAACGATTAAATATACACCCACCGAATTGCTCATTTTTCTAAAGCCTACAATAATGAAACCCGGACATGATAACACACTTAAAAACATCAGATCCATTGACGAGAGAATTGATAGTGAATACGCACCCAAATTCCGCTCCCCATCGGGTCGAATTTTGGGTATGCCCAATATTGACGGAATTCAACAAAATAATACATCTTCTCCAGATGTGCAGTCCAGCAAGCCTTCATTTTAAATGATGTTCATTAAATTTAAAACTTTCTTTTGCTTGGGGATTTGTTTTTTCTGTTTTTGCTATTCCAATTCGCATGGACAGAAAATCAATCCATTTGAGCGACCCGGTTCCAGGCAGCCCAAACCTCCTCCTATTATTCGGCCTGCCCCCCCTCCACCAGCTCCTAAATCAATTAATCCAAATATTGAACTAAGAGGAATTTTTAAATTTCGGGACGAATGGCACTTCAGCCTTTTTAATCGAGGCACCAACAAGGGGGCGTGGCTTAAAATTGGGGAAAGCTTTGATGAGGGGAGGGTTGAGATTGAAGGGTTTAATCCTGAGACAGATGAATTGAAATTAAGAGGCGGAATTTCTCTAACATTGAAGAATTCAAATAAGAGCGTTCTTCCAGTACCGAGTGGACAACCGGTCAAGAAACCTTCTAAGTCCCAACGGGTAGTAACTGCACCTCGGCTTCCTTTGCCAGGTGCGAGGCCTCGTGCGATTACTATACCAGCACGTGTAAATTCACCGCCCAAAAAGTAGTTGAATGGTCAATCAGAACGGAAAAGATGAAGCTATCCGCGAGGGGGGAGTTGGAACTGCTGAAGAGGAAGAACAGCAGGACATGGCTTTTGATTTTAATCCTACTTTTGAGGACATGGATTGGTGGCCAGAATTGGCTGATCTCGATCGTTTAAATATTTTAAGTTCTCCCAAGGAGGATCGTGCCCGCTTACTTGCATCGAAGTATTCGAAACCAGTGGCTGAAATAATGATCGAGATCGGTAATAAAACTGATCTTGACTATCATGAGGATTTTGAAATGCCGGAAAATCCGACGAAACTCCTTCCCATGAGGTTGATCCATAATTATTGTTGCTTACCTACTGAGATCAACAACAAGGATAAACTTTGCCTTGTAACTCCTTGGCCACCGACTGAGGTTATGAGTCGATGGGTCTTTGCTGTTTCTGGAAGAAAACCATTATGGAGTCTTGGTTCCCCCGAGAAAATTTCTCGGGCGATTACAGAAAATTTTGGAATTGGGGCAGACAGCCTCGATGAAAGTGATTTAGAGGATGAGAGCGATGAAGATTCCCAAGATGATTTGGAGGATCAAAATGCCGCGATTATTCGCTTTGTAAATGAAGTTATCCAAAGAGCTATTGTTGATCGAGCAACTGATATTCATTTTGAACCACATAAGGATACTCTTCAAATACGCTACAGGATAGACGGACAATTGGTTCCAGTACGGGTTCCAGATAACTTGAGAAGTTTTCAGGACGCCATAATTTCCCGAATCAAGATTATGAGCGGGATTAATATTTCCGAAAAAAGAAGACCTCAGGGTGGTCGTATAACTTTTTCACAAGGCCAGAGTGATTTGGATATTCGGGTATCCACTTTACCTACTTTGTATGGAGAAAGTATCAGTCTACGACTGTTAAATGAAAAGTCTCAGCCACTATCAATGCGAGAGTTAGGACTTTTGGATGACGATGAGCGAAATATTGTGGGAGTATTGGAAAAACCACATGGGATTGTCTTAGTTACCGGACCAACAGGTTCCGGTAAATCAACTTCTTTAACTGCTTTTATTCGACGCATCCATAAACCAGAACGCCGAATTATGACGGTGGAGGACCCAGTTGAATATGAAGTGGCTGGAATTAATCAGACACAAGTAAACTCTGAAATTGGTTTTACATTCGCTAGTGCATTACGAGAGATTTTGAGGCAAGATCCGGATGTTATTATGGTCGGAGAGATTCGGGATCGCGAGACTGCAGATATTGCAATCCGTGCTTCTTTGACTGGTCATTTGGTTCTGAGTACGCTTCATACGAACGATGCACCCGGTGCAATTACTCGATTAATTGATATGGAGATAGAACCTTTCCTTATTGCTTCTTCCGTTGAGATGGTAATTGCTCAAAGATTAGTTCGGAGGCTTTGTCAAGAATGTGCCAAGCCAACAATTAAATCGGAAAGAGAAGTGATTGCATCTCTTGCCTTGCTTGAGGCGGCAGAGTCTGAAATCAAAAATAAAGACAAAATCATGCAGGCTGTGGGTTGTCCACAATGCCAAAATTTGGGTTATCGTGGGCGTGTGGGGATATTTGAATTAATGAGAATGAGCGACCCAATTCACAGTTTGGTAATCAAAAGTGCCTCTGCACCCGACATTAGAGAGGTCGCATTGGCTGAAGGAATGAGTACATTACAGGGAAGCGGTTGGAATCAAATCAAACGTGGATTAACCAGTATTGAGGAGGTAATTCGGTACGCAGATGGTTTTGTGGAAGAAAGTACCACGGAATCATTTTCGTCTGCTGATGCTTAGTGTCTAAACTACTCCAATCTCGGGAACTTATCTCTTAATGGCCAAATTCAAATATGTTGCAATCGATTCAAAGGGGAAGACCCTGCCTGGTGAGATAGCAGCGAATGATACAAAGCAAGCACGCCAGAAAATTAGGCAGAAAGGATTAACCCCTCTTCAAATTAAGTCAGTATCTGGGGGGATGTTAGAAAAAGATAAAAAGAAGACGAAAAAAATAACTAGTTCTAAAAAGAAGGCTTTCAATGAAACGAAAAAAGGAGTTCGTGGAAAAGGGGAGAAGATTGGTTTAGAATTTCTCAAAAGATTATTGGAATTACATAGCAGCGGAATGCCGGTTGCTGATGCAGTTAAACTGCTCAATCAGCGACTGTCAGACCCTGGGCAAAAGGAGATTGCAGGTGTGTTATGGAAGGAATTGGCGGAAGGGAAAACATTGTCTCGAGCAATGAGAAACTTACCTGAATATTTTAGCGAATCATCCAGTTTCGTAATTGAAGCAGGAGAGGCGACTGGAAATGTTTCTCCCATATTAAAAAAAATTATTTCTCACTTGGAGGAGAAAAGAGAAATAAAATCGAAGGTTCTTGGCAGCATGGCGTACCCAGTATTTGTGGGTTTGGTTGCATTTGGGGTCGTTTTATTTTTTCTCTTTTTCTTACTGCCTCAAATCGAAGAAATGCTTGCATCCCTTGGTGGTGAGTTAAACCTTATGGCACGAGTTTTGATAAATGGTTCAAACTGGGTACTCGCAGTGGGGCCATTCGTTCTGATTGCTTTATTAATTGCTTCGGGAACTATTATTCAATGGAGTAAGACAGAAAAGGGGGGGATGACTTTTGACCAAACCATGCTCAAACTCCCACTCTTTGGGAATATTATATATCTGTCTGAGATGTTCCAGTTAGCAAGTTTGCTTTCCACTTTGATTTGGAGTGGGATTGGCTTAACTGAAAACTTGCGTTTGTGTGAGAAAACAATTCGCAATCGATATATAAGAGCCCGTTTTCGCTCGGCTCGGGCCTTGGTAAACGAAGGGAAATCTCTTCCCGAAGCTCTGCGTAAATTTAAACTTATGCCATTAATGCAGCTCGATATTCTTGAAGTGGGTGAGCGAACTGGAAATCTGGGTAACAGCATGGAAGATAGTAGCCATTCATTTCGTGAACAATTAACGAAGAAAATAAAGACAATGACGACATTAGTTTCCGGAGGTGCTCTCGGCTTCGCTTTTTCTTTAGTCGCCTTGGTTGCAATATCAATTGTTAGTAGTATTTTTCAAGTCAGTAAAAGTATTAGTTATTAAAAATGTATTGT
>JABGUO010000483.1 GCA_018646565.1 Opitutia bacterium
CCAGAGGAAATTGAGGGTTTCGAAAAGGATTATTCTTCTGATCCTGGCCATGCCTATGAAGAATTAGTGGACCGCTTACTGTCGTCTCCAAGGTATGGTGAGCGATTCGCCCGGCACTGGTTGGATGTGGCCAAGTACGCCGATACCTGCGGGTACGATAAGGATAAGTTACGCCCCAACGCCTCGCCCTATCGGGATTATGTGATACGTTCTTTCAATCAGGACAAGCCGTATGCCCAATTTGTGAAGGAACAGATCGCCGGTGACATTCTTTATCCAAATTCGGAAGATGGGATTTTGGGTCTTGGTTTTTTAGCTGCCGGGCCATGGGATTTTATCGGGCATGTGGAAGTGCCTGAATCCAAGACTGATGGTAAAGTGGCTCGTAACCTCGACCGGGATGATATGGTATCCAATGTCTTCAATAGTTTTTGTGCCACCACCATCCAATGTGCCCGTTGTCATGAGCATAAGGGGGATCCGATTGGACAGGATCACTACTACAGTTTGCAGTCGGTTTTTGCGGCGGTTGACAAAGCGGACCGAATATACGGGCTCGATCCAAAGGTAGCCCGTAAAAAAGAACAATTATCAATCCGTCAGGGAACTCTTGCCCGGGAAGTCGCTTTGGCAGAGAAGGAATTGAAAAAGAAAGGGGCGGGAGAACTTAAGAAATTGGATGACCGCCTCTCCAAACTTCAGAAGAGTAATGGTGTTACGACTCGGGTTCCAGAGCATGGATATCATAGTCAAATTGCTCAACGCCCTGACTCAGCCAAGTGGGTACAGGTGGATCTGGGAAAGAGGCAGAAGATCAAATCGGTTTCATTGCATGGATGTTATGATGATTTCGCAGGGATCGGTGCGGGTTTCGGATTTCCCAAGCGATTTAAAATTATTGCCTCGAATCAGGAAGATTTCTCCAAGAATCAAATATTGGTAGATCAGTCAAAAGAAGACTTTGCTAATCCGTACCTCGAGCCCGTTTCATTTAAAGTGAATTCACATGCTCGTTATTTGAGGCTTGAGGCAAACAAACTGGCAGAAAGAAAAAATGATTATATTTTAGCGTTGGCTGAACTCAGGGTCCTTGACGCAAATCTCAAAAATTTGGCAAGGGGTAAAGAGGTTGCCGCAATGGATAGTATCGAAGCTCCGATTCGTTGGCGAAAAAGTAATCTGACGGACGGGAAATGGTCCAACAGTAAAAATTCTGAGAAATCAAAACAACTGCTTACTCTACAAAAAGAACGCGAAGCATTTCTCTTTTCCTTGCAAACGGATGGGGAAAAGAAAGAACTGGCTGCTAAAAAAAAGGAACGGAAGGAAGTGGAAAAAAGCCTCAAGGCTCTACCGGAAGGTAAATTGGTTTATGCCGCGAGCACACATTTTAAGCCTCGCTCAAATTTTAAACCCACGGAAGGCAAGCCACGGATGATTCATGTCCTTCATCGGGGAGAGGTGAACCAACCAAGAGACAGTGTTCGGCCTGGTACGATTCCTCTTCTTGATAATGAACAATGGGAGTTTGATCTGCCGGAGCAACACGATGAAGCAGAGAGGCGGGCGGTTTTGGCGGAATGGATTGTCCGTGAAGATCACCCTCTCACTTGGCGGGCGATTACTAACCGGGTATGGCAATGGCATTTCGGTCAGCCGATTGTAGGGACGCCCAATGATTTTGGACCTCTTGGGCAATTACCGACACACCCGGAGCTCTTGGATTGGCTGGCAGTTTATTTCCGTGACTCGGGTGGCTCGTTCAAAAAACTGCATAAGCTTTTAGTGATGAGTGAAACTTATCGGCAATCCTCTGCGGAAGAAGAAGAGAAAGCTAAAATAGATTCGAGTAATCAATGGCTTTGGCGGATGAATCGCAGGAAACTTTCGGCGGAAGAAATGAGAGATTCCGTTCTTTCTGTCAGTGGTAAACTAAATCTGGAAATGGGAGGGCCTGGGTTTTACCTTTTTAATTTAGAGCAGACTGCTCATTCTCCTCACTATTACTATCACAAATTCGATCCCGAAGATCAGAAAAGTCATCGTCGTTCGATTTATCGTTTCGTGGTTCGTTCCCAGCCCAATCCCTTTATGACCACCTTGGATTGCGCTGATTCTTCCCAGAGCACACCCAAGCGAAATGAAACCCTGACCGCGTTGCAGGCACTTAGCCTGCTGAATAATAAGTTC
>JABGUO010000484.1 GCA_018646565.1 Opitutia bacterium
CTCGCTTTCCCAATGGGCGAGTCAAATCGGGAGCTGAAAGAAAGCGTTCCATCTCCTCAATCGTTAAACAATCGGGCAAACGCCTTCTTTTTTTCGGATTGGGTAGAAGTTCGGTAAAATCTTCTGTCATTATTCCCTCGCCAACCAAATACTTCGCGAGCATACGAACAGCGGATAATTTTCGAGCGAGGCTTGCAACTGCATACTCGTCCTCTGACAACGAAGCTAACCACTTGGATAAATTAACCAATTCCACAACCTGCCATCCAGAAACACCCTGACCGTGTAAATGTTGGGCACACTGAATTAAATCATTTTCGTATGACTGAACCGTATTTTTCGCTAATCCCTTTTCCAGCTGAACCCAAGCAAGAAAACTACTCAATTCGGCCTCAAAGGAAGGAGGAAGTTCAAGTCTAACTTCTCCCTTTTCCCTTCTCTTTACCTTACTCTTTGCCCCCATTTCTAATCAGATCAGTCTTCTGGCAAACCAACCGGGGAAAGCTCGCCTGCAAATAATTTTCGGTAAATCCGATTTACCGGAGTCTTCATTCTACTCACCATAAATTTTTCCTTCCGTAATGCACCGTACCCATAACGATAGCTAGCCGCAAGACGCGGATAAGAAAACAAATCCACGCTTTCAAGCATTCCCTTCAATCTGGCTAAGTAGAGAATGCCCCCCTCCACATTGGTTTCCCATTCAAAAGCCTGCCGGTAGTGCAACTGGGTCACATCCTGCCAAGCCGCCTCCGTTAACTGCATCATTCCACGAGCCACCGAAGACTCAGCATTTGCATTTAAGCTACTCTCCGCATGGCAGATCGCATAGATAAAAGAAGGACTTAACCCATGCTTGGGTCCCTCGGTCTTTATTTTACTCCATACTTCTTCTTCAGAAATAAAATTCGCATTTCGATCGAGATACTTACACGAAGTACTCCCAAACAAAAAAATTATAAAAAACTTTATTCCTCGCCATATTTTCATCCCGTATTAATAAAAAACACCCGTTTGCTTGCTAGGCAAGAAGTTTGATCTCACTAAACGGACACTCTAAAACGATGCAAGAAAAAGGAAGGCTCCCACAAATAAAAGGGCAAAGACCGCGGTTAAGCCAATCGGGTGTAACCCTAATTTTGCACGCTTATCCATTTTACTTTTTGCCTGACCGGCAGTGGTAGTCGAATTCGCGCCAAGGTAATGGAGCCATTCCGCGACCAGGGTCATCACATAAACCTGACCGGCCTTGGCAAAACCATTTACCCTACTCACAATTCCACCCATAAATATTCTGTGGACCCATTTATTCAATCCATTCCAAAATACATCCATCCCAAATAAAAACTTTCGGCCCGCCTTGCGGTATACCCAATCGATATCGAGATTGACCGAGGGTAATTCGGGAGGATATTTCCCCCACAAATTAAGTAGGGTAAAGGCAAGTGCAGAAAAGAGTAGAATCTCGAGCTGGGTGATGACATGAGTCGCATCATAGGGGTGGTATCCTGCTGCCCCGTTCGGCAACATATCATAAAGCCACTGAGGATTACATCCTAGAAAGATGCACATGAAGGAGGAAATGCCCATGGCAATAAGCATATTAATCGGAGCCTCTTTCGGCCGGAGTCCGGAATCGTGAGCAAAGAAAGCAAAAAACGGGATCTTAATTCCCGCGTGGTGAAAAACACCCGCGGATGCAAAGAGTAAGCACATCCAAATAAAGACATGACCATTTCGTGCGGTTTCGGTAATTATGATCGACTTACTCACGAATCCACTGAAGAGGGGAAAAGCGGAGATAGATGCGGCACCCACTATACAGAAACCAGTGGTCCACGGCATCGATTTATAAAGTCCTCCCAAATGAGAACCCCGAATCTCGCCGGTCCGGAAAAGCACCGCTCCCATACTCATAAATAGCAATCCCTTGTATAGAACATGGGTATAGGCATGAGCAATTGCACCGTCGATGGCCAATGGGGTACCGATTCCGATTCCCACCACCATGAATCCGATCTGATTAATCTTACTGTAACAAAGCACACGACGAAGGTCATTCTCGATTACCGCATAAAAAATAGGGAACATCGCCATTACGCCACCAATCGCGATCAGAATCTCGGCACCCGGAAATAACCGGGCCAACATACAAACTGCACACTTAGTGGTAAACGCACACAACCAAACCGGACCGGTGGGCGTCGCCTCGGCATAACCGTCCTTCAACCATACATGCAACCCGGGGAATGCTGCCTTTACCCCAATCGCCAATAAAATCAGCCATGCTCCGAAATCTCCCGCCTCCAGTGCCTGAGTCAATGGTTCCAGAGAAAATGCCGACGCCCCTTCCCCGTGGTAACGCAGAAGAATACCGGCGAGCAAAAGCAGACCCGAAGAAACATGAAAAAAGAGGTACCGAAATCCGGACTCCTCCGCCTGCTTCGTCTTACGACCCCAGATCTGAAAGACCGAGGTGATCGCCAGCCCTTCCCACCAAAGAAAGAGAGAAAGCATGTCCCCGGCAAAAGCAACTCCCACCGCAGTGGCAGCATAAAGTAAAGCCATTGAGATCTGCCACGGATC
>JABGUO010000074.1 GCA_018646565.1 Opitutia bacterium
CTCCCGCCGTTACCAGGTTCTGGAAGTGATGATCTTCCTCCACTTCCTAGTTTCCCTGATGACTCGAGCGGAGGGCTTCCTCCTTTACCGGGAGATGATTCCTTAGGGGGTGGTTTACCTCCACTTCCTGCTTTTCCTGAGTGAGATTGTATATCTAATTTTTCTTATAAAATTCGAATCAATCGGGATTCAAATCAGTTGGTTCATCTAAAACTCATTCTATTTAATCGGACATTTGATCTTTTGTGACTTACTTGTTTGTTATGTTATCATAATAACTAGAAAGGCATTTTTATTTCTTAAATTCATTTGTTTAATTACATTGGTTTAATTACATTGAAAAATGTAAAGACCCAATATTTTGATACCCAAAAATTTCATATGACTCAAAAAGCGAATACAAAGAAAGAATGTCCTGAAACTGCTAAAAAGTGCTGTTCGGAGGATTCGAGAAGAAAATTTATTGTAGTCTCTACAGTAACTGTCTCAGCTGCTTGTGGATTGTTTCCACTTGCCTCGGGAATCACTACGGTTTTTGATCCTGTAAAAAAAAGCTCCGGGAAACAAGAAAAAGTACCGTGGACTAAAGTGGCACCATTACGAAATCTTTCCGAAGATGGAAAGCCCGCCAAATTCGAAGTTATTTTAGAGCAAGTAAAAGATGCGTGGACCACTTACAAAAATGTACCGGTTGGTGCGGTTTATCTTGCTCGCGATGGAGATGAGGTAACTGCATTTAATTTGAAATGTCCGCATCTGGGTTGTGCGGTGGACTATCGTTCGAAGTCTAATGATTATTTTTGTCCATGCCACAACAGCACATTTGGATTGGATGGTTCGGTTACTGATCTTGAAAGTCCAAGCCCTCGTGGGTTGGACACAATGGATACGAAAGTAGAAGAGGGAGTAGTGTGGATTCGATTTCAACAATTCCGTCCTAATATCAGCGATAAAGTTCCCCTGTCATGAACAGATTTTTAGATTGGTTAGACGATCGGTCGGGTATTCGTGGAATAGTAAAAGAAGCACTGTATGAGAAAGTGCCGGGTGGTGCGAGGTGGAGGTATGTTTGGGGAAGTTGTTTAACCTTTGCTTTTTTTACACAAGTAGTGACTGGTACTCTTTTATGGATGTCCTACAGTCCCAGTGCGCAGACTGCATGGGAAAGTGTATATTTTATTCAATACGAAGTATGGGGAGGTTGGTTTCTGCGAGGAGTTCACCATTACATGGCCCAAGCAATGATTGTTCTTTTGGTCTTACATTTAATGCAGGTCATGATAGACGGGGCATACAAAGCGCCTAGGGAGTTGAATTTTTGGTTTGGGATTGCTTTGCTGGGGGTAACATTGGCACTTTCATTGACTGGTTATTTATTACCATGGGACCAAAAGGGTTTTTGGGCCACAGCAGTGGCGACAAATTTAATCGCGGAAGTTCCGCTTATTGGTCCGATACTACAGAAAATTGTTGTCGGGGGAGTTGAGTATGGTCACCAAACAATTACCCGCTTTTTCGCATTGCACGCGGGTATTCTCCCCGCAGCATTGGTGGGTCTTGTTGTGGGTCATATTTATCTTTTTCGAAAACATGGAATTCATGTCAAAGAACCCCGCCCTAAGAAAGATTCTTATTTCTGGCCCGATCAAATATTGAAAGATGGTGTCGCTTGCTTAGCAGTGATGCTGGCAGTTATTATCCTGACTTTATATTTCAAGGGAGCACCTTTGGGACCCCCCGCAGATCCATCCAATGAATTTCCCGCCCGGCCGGAGTGGTATTTTTTATTTCTTTTTCAATTGCTCAAGTATGTTCCCGCATTTTGGGGTGCAGTTATAATACCGTTAGTCCTAGGTTTATTGATATTTATTCAGCCCTTTTTAGGTGCATCTCGAAAAGGTCATCAATTTAATATTGGATTTTGGTGGTGTCTGTTGGCTGGTGCGGCAGGACTTACTTTCCTTGCTTTTTCAGAGGATCGGTCAAACAGCAACCATGGTGCTGCGGTAAAAGAAGCAGAATGGCAGGCGAATCGAGTAGTGCAAATTGCACAGGAGGAGGGAATTCCTCCTGCCGGTGCGGTTACTTTACTGAGGAAAGATCACGAAAATCGCGGTCGTCGTATATTTGCCGCGCATTGTGCAAGTTGTCACCGCTACAATGGTCACGATGGTAGAGGGTATTCTGTAGAAGAAGATCCTTCCGCCCCTGAACTTGCCGGGTTTGCGAGTCAAGAATGGCTTACTAAATTATTAAATTATGAGCACTACACCTCTCTTGAATATTTCGGTGGAACTGCATTTAAGGACGGAACGATGGCGAAAAAAGTATTACAGAAATTTGATAAAGAGGAGCAGGAATTACTCCCTCAAGTGGCTATTCTTTTATCTGATCTAGCCGAGTTACCTTATCAGGAGAGTCTCACAGAAGAAAAACGAGAGAGTTTAATGGATATTTTTTATGACGATCTTGCTTGTATCGATTGTCATGATATTGATTCAGAGGGAGAAGGGTCTGCTCCTGATTTAACGGGGTATGGATCGAAGAAATGGATGACTGATTTCATTATTAATCCAGAACATGAAAGGTTTTACGGTAAGAAAAATGACCGCATGCCTGCCTTTGGTCGGGATAACAAACTGACTTCAGAAGAAATTGAAATTGTCGTTGATTGGATAAGGTTAAGACCTGCAGAAAAATAAGTTATATTTGGATTCATTCTTTTGTTTTGGAATTTTATTCGTAGGTGTTACTAATTAGCTTTCTTTTGTGAATATACTTGTAAAAAAAGATAATAAAACTTTCGGCCCTTATACCCGTGATGAAATTCTTGAATTCATTCAAGTCGATGAATTAAGCCAAGACGATTTGGGTACATGGGAGGGAGAAGAAAGCTGGCTTCCACTCGTTTCTTTACTTGCTTCGCCCCAAGAACCAGAAATCGATTCCTCTGTTTATGACCAGTTTGAAGATGATGAGGTAGATCACGAGAAAATGAAAGAGTGGGAAGATGTCTTTCAAGATGAAGAAGAGAACGATTCTAAGATTACTGATTCATCAGCCGATAGCATTGAAGAGTCGAATGTTATTCCTCCAGTCGCTCCGCTTCCTGAAATTCGACTGCCCCATGAACCTAATACTCTTCCGGTTGATAATCCACCACAAGTGCCGCAACCGGTTGAAGATACGCAGACCGAAAATATAATTGGAAATACAGAGGAATATGCACCACCACCACCTCCTTCATTGCCCTTGCCACCACCACCCAATGCACCACATCGGAAAGTACATACAAGCGAAAAACCGTTGGCGAGAGGTGGGAAAAACCGTATTTCGAGTTCTCATAAAATTAAGGGTCTAAATAAAAATCAAACCGTTATTGTTGTGAAAGGAGAGGGTATAATATCCAAAATTTATTCCACTTCATTATTGTTTATTATTCTTTTTATAGTCGTGGTAATCCTTGGATTTATAGGATTAATTTTTGCCCCCGATCGAGTGGCTCCCATTTTAAAAAATATTGGAGTACCGGAGGATATGATCGAAAAAATCATATTACCGAATGACAACCTGATAGAAAAGAAGTGAATATTTATGTTTCCAGAGACGGTCAGACATTTGGTCCTTACAACAGGGAGCAAGCCAATCAGTTTATAGGAACGGGGCAACTTCTAGCCACCGATTTCGCATTGTATGAAGGAGAGTCAGAGTGGAAATCCCTCGGTGTTCTGCTTGGTATTCCAGATGCGAATGATTCTGTTGCCTCACTAACTCAAGCAATTCCTGCTTCTCCGCAAAAATCTGTGCAGAGTAGAAGTACAAAGGTCGGAAGTAATACTAATCCTGCTTCTGGTAAACAAGTTCGCCGGGTAAAGATGAACAGTGGCAAATCGGTTGTGATTGCTAAAGAAAAAAGTTTAGTTTCGCGAATAATTTCAACTCTAATTGTATTTAGCGTCACCTGTGGCCTTGCTTGTGGGGTTGTGGTTGGTCTGTATTTTGCGTTTCCGAGCAAAGTTAGTCCAATTCTCCAAAAATTTGGGATTGTCAGTAAAAAGGTAGAAGCTACCGAAGTGAACAGGGTTGCAGCTGTCCAACAAGAACCCACAAGTGCACTTGAAATTACTTTAAATGAAGAAGATTGGCAGAGACTTCGCTCCACCGATATCATTATTCTTCCTATGGATAAAGGAGATGGTTTCCGGATACTTTCTCCGCCAGAGAAGAAAAGAGGACTTAATGACCAAGATCTCGAGGCCATAGTTCCATTATCTGGGAAAATATTGTCCTTAGATTTAACTCATGCCGAAATTAGCGATGAGGGCCTCAAATTATTATCCAAACTTTCTAGCCTTCAACGATTATACCTGGAGGGAAATAAAGAAATCACGGTAGATGGTCTTGCTCATTTAAAGAGTCTTGAAAAGCTCACTTATTTAAATTTGGTACGAATCGAATTGAATGAAGAGCTAGTTGATTTATTAATTTCGATGAAAAGTTTACGTGAAATTTATTTATATGATACTGGCTTAGATGAGGATTCGATTACCCGGCTTACAGATGCAAGACCGAAAGTATTTGTAAATGGCGGCTAAGATTTTTTTGCGATTACTTTTGATTTTCTCTTCGGAAACAGAGCCTTGCAGATTGGGCATTCCAAACCAAAACAATTTCTTGCCTGGCAAAATTCCCGACCATAGAAAATAATTTGTAGGTGTAACTCATTCCACCTTTCCTTTGGAAACAGTTTTTTTAAATCTCTTTCCGTTTGCACAACACTTTTTCCTCTCGTTAGTTTCCATCGTTGAGCAAGCCGGTGAATATGAGTGTCCACAGGAAAGGATGGAAACCCAAATGACTGTGCCATTACTACGGATGCCGTCTTATGTCCCACTCCTGGAAGTTCTTCTAATTCTTCGAAACTCCTTGGTACTTTCCCCTCGTGTTTATCCAATAGAATTTGGGATAGTCCGTGGATCGCTTGGGCTTTTCTTGGACTTAACCCACAGGGCCTCACTATCGTGTTTATTTCATCCACCGAAAGTTGCGACATGGAAAGTGGGTTCGATGCGAGTTTGAAAAGATTTGGTGTGATTTTATTTACTCTTGCATCAGTGCATTGAGCGGAGAGTAAAACGGCAATCAACAAGGTGTAGGAATCCTCGTGGTCTAGCGGAATGGGTGGGTTGGGATATAATTTAGCCAATTCATGATCAACCAAAGTAGCTCTCTCTGAAATTTTCATTTGCTTAGAATTAAGGAAATTTCTCCGTATTACAATCGAACTAAGTGAGACATTATGTCTCAACTTGGTTTTTTCAGTTCAACTTTGTCCCGGTTTTTCCATTAGTGAAAAATGGGGTATTCCTCTAAATCGTTGGTTTTATCTAAGGATTAGTCTAATAATCGAATCGGAACGCAACTTGCACTAGTATAATCATGA
>JABGUO010000075.1 GCA_018646565.1 Opitutia bacterium
GTAGTAAGTTTCGAATGTATTTATAGCGATCTGTGCGGAGAGATATCCA
Organism: Opitutia bacterium; assembly: GCA_018646565.1. Lineage (GTDB taxonomy): Bacteria > Verrucomicrobiota > Verrucomicrobiia > Opitutales > Seribacteraceae > Seribacter. The sequence goes on from JABGUO010000075.1 coordinate 50, forward strand.
CCAGGGTACTCTTTGTTTCTGATAGATCGGATCGTCTTTCATATTTATAACAACATCGCAATCTTCGCCGAAACTCATTCCTGTATGTGCGAGAAGAAGGGGAGAGTTCCAATCTTTTCTTTCCGGATTAGTGAGTAATGGGGTCAGGTCGCGTCCATGCATTTTCCAGGGAAGGTCAAGTCCGGCTGTTTTAAAGAAAGTGGGAACTAAATCCGCACCACCCACGGGTTTTGAACAAACTTTTCCAGTAGGAAACTTCTTTGGCATACTTACGATTAGGGGTCCACGAATGGTTCCATCGTAGGGGGCAAGTTTCATTTGGAACCCTTTTTGTCCCCAGGCAATACCTTGGTCTGCTCCATAGACGATAAGAGTGTTTTCGTATTGTCCAGTCTCCTTGAGTGCCCTGATTAATTGCCCCACTCCTTCATCAATGGCGAGCACACCCTGGTGATATTGTCTTTCCAATGAATGAATATCGGTGCCGTGGATAAATTTTCCGCTGACCGTACGTCCGGAAAATTTTCCGGACTTGAGCATCGGGATACCATCAGGTCCAGGAATCCATTGTTCTTTTGTTCGGGAATATTCCGGTTTTCCATTCCGGGGTGGGTAAATATCTTCAGGAATATCTACCTTTGCATTTGGATAGCGGTCGAAATGTCGCTTTGCCGGAGTAAATGGTCCGTGCACTGCACCATAGCAAAGCCATAAATAGAAGGGTTTATTATCTTCTTTTCCGTGCTCTCCACGAATGTATTCCTCAGCCCATTTTGTATAATTATCAGTTGAGTACCCCTGGGTCATAATGGCTTTTTTACCATTGGTTTGAATGAACTGCTCTTTGAAATAGTTTCCTGAATTTTCGGGAAATGCAGGACGGTTCCATACTTTTTGAAAATCCCAGTCCCTTCCAAATCCATTATCAACTCCAGTATGCCATTTTCCAATTTGTGCGGTTTGATAACCATCTTTCCGAAAGACCGATGGCCAGAACGGACAGTCCTTTGAGTTGTACACGCTCCCTGGATATTCCCCCTCCATACGCATTGACTTTACTCCGTATGATTGATGTCCGGTCAAGAGTGTTGCCCGAGCGGCCATGCACCACGAACTCATGTAGCAATGAGCAAATCGAACTCCGTCCCGAGCCAGGGAATCAATATGCGGAGTCTTTACCCAATCGGGAGACTCCGGGTAACAACCGACGCTTCGGTGAGATTGATCATCGGATAGTATAAAAAGTATATTAGGTTTTTTTGCAAAGCTGACGCTCTGGAATAAGGGGAACGAAAAAAATAAAAAGAAGGAATAAAGAATTCTTGTATTGATCATCATATATGGATTCTTGGCAGGGCGGAAAGAGTGGTCGTGAAAATAAGTTCTTGTTTATTCAAGACACATTCCTGCCTAAGGTTACAAGAAGTAATTTTCCGGCTTTAAGAAATAGATTAATGAACAATATCGATTTCGTATCAAATTATTTTTTTTGCCTAAAGTCTTTTTCTGCCAGATAACCGTGGTTTATTTCGGGTAAGTCAGCCCCTGACTTTTTTTGCCACAGGTGCAAGGAATTGAGCAGCCTTTGTTTTACTTTTGGCATTTTTTCAACCAAGTCATTTTGCTCACCCATATCGTCTTCCAAGTTATAAAGTTCTATTTTTCCGGTTTCAAAAACTTCAATCAACTTATATTTTCCCATTCGAATCGCACCGGATGGTCCCATGCTGTTAATAGGATGATAGTGTGGGTAATGGAAATAAAGAGCTTCCCGATCCATTGTTTTTTTCTTTCCATTGAGCAAGGGCTTGAGGCTTTTCCCATCGCGGTGTTGGGTTGGCAGGGCGGGGAGATTCAGCAGGTCCAAAATAGTGGGATAGAGATCGGTGCTGATTACGGGTTCCTTGATTCGCAAGCCAGCTTTTATTTTCCCTGGCATTCGAAGAACGAGGGGTACACGGATACCTCCCTCGTAGAGCCATGATTTCCCCGCCCGCAACGGAAGACATGATGTGGGCATATTTCCATTCGACCCTGTGGATAAACCGCCATTGTCCGAAAAGAAGATAATCAAGGTGTCATTCTCCAAGTTTTCCTGTTTTAGAGTTTTCAGTAATCGGCCAATATTTTCATCCATACTTTCAACCATGCATGCATAGGCTGGAGAACTTTGTTCACTCCTTGCTCTGCTCTGCCAAACCGGAATCCCTTTGTCGGGTTTTGGATCAAGCCCAAGTCTCTTTGCTTTTTCGGTGTATTTTTGAAGTTTCTCCTTCTTGGGTTGAATGGGTGTGTGTACGGTATAGTACCAAAAGTTTATGAAGAAGGGTTGTGCTTTATTTTTCCTGATAAATTGGATTGCCTGATCTGTAAGTGCGTCCGTTAGGTAATCACCTTCTTTCCCATCTTCCAGTCCGGGTACATTAGTATTGGGGTGACGTTCGCTTTTGTAGGGAAAATAATAGGATCCGGGTTGTCCCATTCGAAAGCCGGCGATGTTTACATCGAATCCATGCTTCTCCGGATAATGTGTCTTTCCTTTGTCGGTATGATTTTGTAAGTGCCATTTTCCGATGTGTACGGTTTTGTATTTGTGCGAACGAAGGGCTTCCGCGAGGGTAATATCCTTCGGGTTGATATTACCAACAATCTTAGGAGCGTTCAGCCGATAGCCCGGGCCTTTGGGACCAGATGTTCCACTGATGTATGTCATTTTAATCCTGCTTGGGTATTTGCCGGTTAAAATTCTTGCCCGGGTGGGAGAGCAAACGGAACTTGCGGCATACGCGTCGCTGAAAAAGGCTCCTTCTTTGGCTAGGCGATCCACATTCGGAGTCTCATGAAATTTACTCCCAGTAAGGCTTAGATCCGACCAACCCAAATCATCGATTAAGAAGAAGATTCCA
>JABGUO010000076.1 GCA_018646565.1 Opitutia bacterium
ACAATAATAGGACCGACTAAATTAAGACAAATTTTCCCACTTTGATCAGGAGGTAATGTAACAATATTTAAAATCATAGTATCCTCAGGACCAGTAATATCTAGGAGTTTGACATCAGCGTCAGCAATCTCCACAGAGTAATTATTAATAATTCCTCCTGGTTCTAGAACAATAAACGCAAGTCCATCCTGCTTTTGCTCACGTAGCCACATAAACGGAAGTTCGTCTTGGTCAAAAACCAATTCCATCGAACGAATCTCTGCGAAACCAAATAAACCCTGGGGAAGTTTTATCTCGCTTCTTGTTTCTGCATGCCCAATTTCTGGGACATTTGAATCATCATCTACTTTAAGTTTCATCTCTGAGAATTATAGGTAATTCAACAAGGAGGTGTTTAAAAGTTGGGAACCAATTTGTAAAGCAGCTTGGTATGAAGTGGATAAGCGAGTTAATCTCATTATCGCTTCAGATAAATCAATATCAACATCGTTAGATATTCTCTGGTCGAGCTGAACAAAATAGTCTTCATCATGAGATTTGACTGTTTCCATACGTACCATTCTTGCAGAAATTTCTCCAAGTTTATTAATCAACTTGTCTTCCTGTTGAAGTAGTTCCATTTCCTCATCCTCAACAGCTTGCGAGTAATGTGAGGGAGTAGCATTGGACAAGGCATCTCTTAGATCTACAAGGGAATTAACGACATCACCAAGTTCTTTAGTTCCGTTATTTTCTGCATCAAGAAAACCTGATAACTTACTCTCATTTCCGATGTAGTACTCTGAATTCTTATCGCTACCAGTGTAGGAAATATTGATCACATTTCCCTTTGCATCGCGATGATCCAAAAATGTTTTAGTGCCAGTAGCAAAAGAAAAACTATCACCGATATTAGCACTCATTGCAGTTCCCTTGAGGGGAACATCGCCTGAAATATCAAATCCTAAAATTTTGTAAGGTCCGGGATCACTTGGATTTTGCCCCCAAAGTATGTCTGCTTCCATCTCTTGCCCATCAGATAAAATAACTTTTGCCTTTTGAAATGAAGGTGGAACTTCACCGCCACTGGAAGAACCGAAGAAATATCTCCCAGGTTCAATAATTTTCAGTCCAACGACTTCGCCTTCAGAATCAACAATAGCCTCCGCTTTTGCATCTATCCCCGAACTGCCTGCTGGTTGGATTCCAACAGTTGGCCGGTTTGAGTTTTCAACCTTGAATTTAAACACATGATTGAGAGGCTTTTCGACTTGCAACCAAACATCGTTTGCAACCAATTGACCGCTTATCGTTGGTACATTCACATCACTTGGAGTAACAAGTGGAAGATCACCGGAAAGACTTGGGATATTCAGGTAATTATTAAAATTATTTTTTTGGCACTGAAAATACTTTCCTTCATGATAAACAATTTGGCCATAATCGTAAGAAAGGTTAGGAGTCCAATCATCTCCTTGCTGAGCGGAACGTGGACCACTTACCGATATTGAACTGCCGACTTTGCTAAAAAATGCACCCTCTTGAAGTGAATAATCGGGAAGTGTTTGGGCCGTCCAGTTCGATGCAAAATCTAATTCAGTATTATCTGTAGGGGAAAGATCAGTGGCAGTAGTATAATAAATACCATTTTTATAAGCATGGTCTCCTGCACTAAATGCAAATCCTTCCTGCCATGTTGATGCCTCAGTCCAGTTCGTTCCAAAGTTCTCCAGAGTATTACTCTCTGCGGTAATTGAGGAATTGGCAAAATAAAGTAATCCGTTCGCGGTCGACATCTCACCAGAGGAAACTGGCACTCCAGTGACCCAGGATGCAGGCTTGGTTATATCTTGCTTAGCGATATAAAAATCGTTGTTATCCGGATCGTAAATGTAGTCACCAGACTTCGCCTCAAGTTGCCTAGTTGTGGAGTAAATAGCTTCCTTGCCTTCTGTAGGTAATGTATCACCTAATAAGAAAACATTACCATCAGATCGCTCAGTTAATCCGACAACATTTAATGAAGT
>JABGUO010000077.1 GCA_018646565.1 Opitutia bacterium
GGCCAGAGAGGGCCTAGTCTTAAACCTTCTCGGAGTTTTTATCATCACAGTGGTGGTTTATTTTTGCCTCTAAAATAAATGTTTCACAACCTTTCTAAAACATAATGTTTATTGTAAACCTCAATCCTCACCTATGAAAATTTTTTCAGCCATCCTTTTTACTTTTCTCATAATTGGACTGATTTGCCAGGCAAAGAAACAGCCCAATGTAATCTACATTCTGGCCGACGACTTGGGCTATGGGGAGGTGGGCTACAACGGACAAAGGATGATCAAAACGCCCGAATTAGATGCTTTGGCTACAGGTGGCATGCGATTCACCGATCACTACTGTGGTAATGCAGTCTGTGCCCCATCCCGTGCATCTCTCGTAACCGGCAAGCATCCGGGCCATGCCTACATCCGTGCGAATAGCCCAGGCTATCCAGTAGGACAAACCCCTATCCCAGCTAATTCCGAAACCATCGGCAAACTTATGAAACGAGCAGGCTACACTACTGCTTGCATTGGAAAGTGGGGTCTCGGTGGTTTCCATAATTCGGGCAACCCAAACAAACAAGGGTTTGATTATTTCTATGGCTACACTGATCAACGGCAGGCGCATGAATACTACCCGGAATACCTTTGGAAAAATGATAAAAAGGTTACGCTCGATAATGGCAACGGGAAGCAAAATGATTACAGCCATGATCTGCTGACTAAAGAAGCCTTTAAGTTCGTAAATAACAATCAGGCTAAACCGTTCTTTCTCTACCTGGCCTACACCATTCCACATGTAAAGTGGCAAGTGCCTGACCTTGGTCAGTATGCGGAAAAAGACTGGCCCGAAAAAATGAAAATTCAGGCGGCTATGGTCACACGTATGGACCGTGATATTGGCCAGTTAAAAAGGCTCCTTGAAAAACTTGGAATCTCCGAAGACACGCTCATAATGTTCAACTCCGACAATGGTGCGCATGGACAAGGAGGAACATTGGATTTCTTCAAAACATCTGGAGAGTTAAAAGGAAAGAAAAGAAATATGTATGATGGGGGTGTGCGTTCTCCCCAGATTGCCTATTGGCCAAATAAAGTTCCAGCAGGCACAGTGAGTGATCACATCTCCGCTTTTTGGGACATTTTACCCACCCTATCCGACCTGACCGGTGAACCCATCAAAGGAGAAACAGACGGGATATCCATGCTACCCACTCTACTGGGCAAGCCTGAAGGCCAAAAAAAACACTCCCATCTATACTGGGAATTGTATGAGAGTAATAAGCCTAATTGTGCCGTCCGCTACGATAAGTGGAAAGGAGTGGTGCTCGATACCCGCAAAGGATTAAAGATCGAACTCTATGATCTCTCAACCGATCAAGGTGAGTTAAAAAATGTCGCCAAGAATCATCCAGCTATTGTCAGTAAAATTGAACAAATGATGAGAGATTCTCACATACCAAACCCTTTTTGGGACAAGGCAAATAAACCATTATTTAATGCCCAGGCCGCAAAAGCTGCAACTGGGCTCTAAAGGAAATTCTACCAATACTTATGCGTACCATTACGCTACTCACCTACTTGCTTTATTCGCTCCACCTTTTCGGCCAGAACGAATCAAATAAACCCAACATCATACTTTTCCTCGTCGATGATATGGGACTGATGGACACCTCCGTTCCCATGCTGGTGAACAAAGATGGTAAGCCTCAGAAGCATCCTCTCAACGGATTTTACCGCACGCCCAATATGGAGCGTCTGGCCAAGCAGGGTGTGAGGTTTTCCCAGTTCTATGCCCAGTCTGTCTGCTCTCCAACCCGGGTTTCCTTAATGACTGGTCAAAACTCAGCCAGACACCGAGTCACTCAGTGGATTAATCCGGAAACCAAAAACCATGGACCTGCAGATTGGAACTGGGAAGGACTGACGAGCAAAGATGTCACCCTACCAGCCCTTCTCCAAAAAAATGGGTACCATACGATCTTTTCCGGCAAAGCTCACTTTGCTCCCACTGAATATGAAGGTGCCGATCCGGCCAACCTTGGGTTCGATGTAAACATTGCCGGTTGTGCTTTTGGTTCGCCCGGTAGTTATTTGGGAGTGGATGGATACGGCAACCTCGATCCTAAAAGAAAGAAAAGAGCTATTCCCGGTCTCGAAAAATATCACAATACCGATGTCTTTTTATCGGAGGCAATCACGCGGGAAGCAATCTCTGCCATCGACAATTCCTTGAAAAAAGAATCACCCTTCTTTCTCTATATGTCGCACTATGCCGCCCACAGCCCTTTTCAGACGGACCCGAGGTTTGGAGACAACTACAAGGACTCAGGCAAATCCAGGCCGGCCAATTCCTTCGCCACCCTGATCGAAGGAATGGATAAGTCGTTGGGCGATCTAATGGATCACTTAGAAAGCAAGGGCGTAGAGGAAAATACACTAGTTCTTTTTGTTGGCGACAATGGATCGGACGCCCCCCTTGGAGATACCTATGGGTACTTTAGTTCAGCTCCCCTTCGCGGTAAAAAGGGAACCTGCTACGAAGGAGGTTTGCGCGTTCCCTTCATTGCCGGGTGGGCAAAGCCGGGGAAAGCGAATTCCTTTCCCATCGCTCAAAACGCAGTGCATTACCAACAGATCGGAACGGTGATGGATATTTATGCCACCATTCTCGATGCAACCGGAACGAAAAATCCGTCCGACCACACCATTGATGGCGTTAGTCTGATTCCACAATTGCAGGGGAAAAACAATCCCGATCGGTCGGACCATTTCCTCTGTCACTTTCCCCACAGCCACCGAAGTTCCTATTTCACCTCCTATCGCAAAGAAGACTGGAAGCTCATCTATCGCTACAAGACCAAAGTGGGTAAAAGAACTCTTCCCCAATATGAGCTGTATGATCTGGCAAGTGATCCCTACGAAAAAACCAATCTTGCCGATCAAAAACCAAACAAACTAAAGACCTTGACCGAGCAAATGATGGCTCAACTTAAAGCAGAAGGTGCTCAGTACGCAATTGATTCAAGCAAGAAGGAACTAAGGCCTATCCTTCCGTAATTCGTGCATTAGCCGGGTAGTGAGACTTGGACGAATGCAACCGCAGATATACGGTTACCAAAGACTTTCCGGATGGCCCCTGTGCCTATTTTCTTACTGATAGCTGACCGGTCACCCCCCACTATTTCGGGTCGGAACCGGTTAAGCTAAGAGGAAATTCAGTCAGGTAATATTTTAATTCTTTGCCATCAAATGGCGTTGAAGTACAAGGAGAAACCAAGGAATGCCTAATTTCAACCGGGGGCTATAACTTCAATTTCCAAGAATGACTGATGTAGGCAGCTGAGCCTAATTCAACAATCGCCCGGATTGTTTTTACGGGAATGCTCGTTTGTAAAAAATACTGACCGTTTCCATGCCCCACATTTCCTGAAATAGGCGGAAATTTCATCTTCTGGGCCCTCTCTATTTCTTGAGTCCATTGACTAAGGTCTAAGCCACTTTCCTTTAACACATTCCCTATCAACTTTCCATAACCTAAAAGATCTAACTGCCATGCAACCGCATGCTGTGGGCCTAAAGTGATTTCCTTGGAAAGGTTGTTTCTCAATGGCTTTCCCGACTTAACCGCCCTCAAACTCTGCCTCAAAGCCTTCCTGCTGGTTGCCGTTACAGATTTCCCCTCATGAACGCAGTAATATAGGTTTTGGTTGGCAAAGGAAGAAACTTTGGAGCCCTTCGTTTCTCGTTCTAGGTTTACTTTTAGAAACAATACTTTCGTGCCATCGATTGGTTTGGCCTCCTTCACCACAAAATTTGGTTTCCAATCAGGCGCGGGCGGGCCGGAGAAGGCTTCTTGATTAAAAAAAGTATTGGTTTCAGCAAGTAACTCCTTGAAATCACCAATCGAAGCTTCGGTGGATCCTACTTGCACATACCCCAGTAGATCCCCATCGCCTAGATCACGATAACTGATAGCCGAATGGCCCGAATAGAGTTTGGCTCCCTTTCGAATCATGGATAAAACCGAAGAAACAAATTGCTTAACCTCTTTGTCCATTAATCCCTTTTCCAATTTGACGAGAAGATATTCGAGGTACACTGCATGAGAAGCAATGTTTAGATTCGTCACTCCCTCCATCCATCCACCGCTTTGCACAAACTGGGAAACTCCTTTTTCCTGGTTAAGATTTTGAGAAGGGGGCAAAGAGGAGAAAAGCTTGTCCAGTTCCGTGCCATCCCGGCCCGACACCCTCAAGTTAAGAACAACCTCTTTTTCCAGAAGAGACAGCGAGAATGTAATCGCTTCCACATTGCTCAACTCTTCCAAAAGAAGATTTATAACAAGGCCTTCATCTTTGGAACGTGAGGGAACATGGTGATTCATTTGATCGAACAAATCATCATGGAAGGTGTTAAGTAAGCAGCCAAACTCAACCGTAGTGGGGGGCTGCCACTCGGCAAACCTGATAATCGAAGACCAGTCCTTTACTTCTTCAAACAACCCAGGCTTATTGCTAACCATGGTCCAACCCTCGATTTCCTTAACGGATAATCCTTGGGTTTTAATTTGAGCAGGTATCGGGCTGTTTGGATCTAATTTAAACACTCCGAGTATCGTGGCATTTTTTTCCTGAAAATCATCAAAGAGAATGACGGTGCTCGAATGATCTGGAGACACAGAAGAAAGAGTGGGGTCGCCAAGAAAAGCCCCAACGATTACAGGCAAGAGCTGAGTTTGATTATTTTCAGGCTGCACCTCATTGGCCAGACTCTGGAGTTTTTTAATAAGACTGGGAAGCGGGCTCGTCTTAGCATAGGCAACCGGCTTCACCTCCGCCCCAGGTGCTTCAAGTTTTGGGAAAAGCTGGCGGGGAGGTGGCGTAGCATGGAGGGAACACACCAACAAAGAACTTGCATTAGCAAGAATGAGTGAAGACAAACAAAAAGAGAGGGATAGAATTTTCATGATAATCGCGGGGATTCGTTAAAGGGTAAGCTTCGTGCATTCAGATGATTAAATAAAAAAGGAATGATTGAACAGGGGAACTCCTTCATGTTGGATTCTTCTCATCATTGATATACTCCAATAAATCTCCGGGTTGTGCATCCAAAGCCTTGCAGATGGCACACAGGGTGGAGAACTTGATTGCCTTGGCTTTTCCCGTTTTAAGAATCGATAAATTGGCATCAGTTATCCCCACAATTGATGCAAGTTCATTGAGGCGCATTTTTCGTTGGGCAAGCAGGACATCGAGTTTCACATTAATACTCATAACATAAGAATTTTAATTTCTTTAAATAGTGAGTTCCGAGTCTTTCTCCAGTTCTACTCCGACCATTATAATTCTGGCTACAACCAATAGAAAAAACCCGAGAATGAGTTTGGTAATCGAGAAAGTAAACGAAGGAATAAAGCTGGCAATGTATGAGTTACTGGCGATGTATAAATAAGAGAGAGTTACAAAACTAACCACCAGCTTAAAGATTGTTTCAATAAGAATGAGCCGGCCAATCCATCGAATGCTCTTACTGCTGGATACAGAAAAGATGCCATCATGATCGCAGCTTTTCAGGAAACGCATAATAAGCAAGATGAGCACGACCCAATATAAGGCCGAAAAAACCATTGTTCCGAACAAGGTCCCGTTCTTCCATGCCTGATCAGTAAAGGTAAAGCCAAGCTTATATTCTCCGGAGTTTGATTCCTCACCACTTAACTGAATTCCTGCCCCAATCACTCCGGCAACTACGAAAAAGATAACAATCCAGCAAATGGGAATGAGTTTTTTGGATATGGCTCTGATGCGTTCAGATTGGTTGGTTGAATTCTCTTTGGTGCTATTCATGAGATATTAAAATTAATAGTTTTTACCTAAAGTCAATATATATTTATTGTTTTACAATAATTTTTATCTGTTCTACAAATACTA
>JABGUO010000078.1 GCA_018646565.1 Opitutia bacterium
CCCAATAACATACCAAGACCACCGAGCCCCTGAAAAATTGAGAGATAAGTATTCTCCACTTTCTGAAATTCGGAAAGACGATCAATTGATTCGGTGAGCTCCAATCCATAATTCGAAAATTTTTCCTCTAAATACGCTTGCATCATTTGAGATTCAGAAGAGGGAACACTGATCATAAAACTGCGATACCCTCCCTGTTGAGGAAACTTTTTTTCAAATTGTTCTTCTGGTAAATAGATAGCTCCCTGTAAAATTGAACCCTTCACGGCTGCAACCAATTGGACGGAAAAGCTCTTTCCTTCTCCATCGAGAAATTCGATCTCATCTCCAATTCCTTTTTTTAAAGCCCACATCATTGTGTTCTGGTCCACCACCGCTGGTATTTTACCATCTGGGAGTATTTCATTCAACTGCGACCAATCTCCATTAGCAAAAGCAAATCGGCCCGCCATTTCGCTTGGATTTACTCCGTAAATCCTGGGTCTGACCGCTTTATTTAAATTTAAACAGCTTGCATCATCGCCTTCTCTTAAGCGAAGTGGAACCACTTGGGTATTTTGTAAAAGAGTAGTATTTAGATCGTATAATTCCCGTCCTTCCAAACCATTTAGATCATCATAAATCGGTAACGCAGATTCACCAATCAATGAGAATCCTCCCGTGCCTGATAAAGGATCTTCAGAGGACACTGGCGGACCTTTGCGAAACGCTCCGGTACTGACTACTAAAAATGTCCCTGCCGCCATCGATGCCATGGTGACCAGGCTCCGCCCAGTCCTTCTGCCCATATTTCGATTCGATAAATCCTTTGCATCCTTCAGTACTGTTATTTGTTGCCCGAATTTTTTTCCTAAATAATAACGGAAATACAAAATTCCAGAAAGTAAGAGCATTGCCCCCGCTCCGAAATAACCTTCCGAAGCTCCCGGTGCTGAGAAATCCGTAATCGCGACCAATCCAAATGCTCCAATAAAGAAGATAATTGAAAGACAGAGCGGACGGCTCCATTTTCTTTTTTTGTGATTCAAATTGTTTTGATTCAAATTTTCTCCAGCTGAAAGAAGCTCTCTCGGTTCAAATTTCAACTGCCGACGGGTGGACCATGCCATTGCAATAATCGACATTATTAATGCAGCAATTCCACCCTCTAAAATCGATTGTGGATCCACACTATACTCAAATATTGTACCGGATACGGCTCCGTTCCAATCGCCCGACAATAAACTTATCATTGACTGCCCATAAAGAACAGCCAGTCCAACCCCGATCAATACTCCAATGATGGAGACGCAAAGCCCTTCACCAAGAACAAGCAGTCTAACCTTTTGGGGTGATAACCCGACGGCAAGAAGTAGCCCCACCTGTCGATTCCTTTGTTCAATTGAAAAAGCAAAAAGCATCCCCGTTAATGCTAAGGCAGCAATAATGACAAAAAAACTAAATGATAAAAATAACTGTCCAAAATCAACTGGAGACTCAGTTCCGGCTTTTGCATCTGCCCGCAAAGATTGAAATATCAAACCCGCCTGATTTGCAGTCATTACATTTCTAAGTTTCTTTTCAAACTTTATTGGAGAATGAATTTCGCGGGAAAACCGTAAACCGGTTAAAGAACCCCAACGATTCGTCCAAAGTTCTTGTCCCGACTTCAGAGAGATGTATGCCTTGGGACTTCCCCTGTGTTGATTCCAATATTCTTCATCTTTTGGACGAATCTTGTGGGTAATTGGAATTCCAGTATCCCATTCTCCACACGATTCTGCGTCTGATAAACCCGGGAATTGCGGAGTCCAATCACTTTCCTCCCTTTCTACCACCTTTGGTGGATTGGGACATACTCCACGAAGAATAAACTTTTTGCTCTCCTCCACCAGTTTTCTACGCTTACCGACAGAAAAATAACGCAATGTAATTGAATCTCCTATTTTTACACCTAGATCGTCAATTGCCCATTGATTTAGGATGATCTCATTTTCTCTCCAATCATCCGGCATAAACAAAACTTTCTTCGGATCGACTGCACTGACCATTGAATACGGGATCAATCCACTACCATTGCCTTCTATATTTTCCGTTTCAATAGTATTGACTAAATAAGTGAGCACACCAGTCGCGTTTGAATCGATTGACAGAGCCGCTATTTCCAAAGAAGGATTGAGAAAGACTTGCCGTGTACGAACTGAGAAGGCACTGGTATCCCGTAAAAGTTTTACGCTGATCCCTGCATCGGCCAAAGTCCACGATTTTTCCAAAGCTAAGCGGGCAGAATTTTCATCAATTACTCCCCTATCTGATCTGCCTAGTAAAAGGAAATTGGCAAAATCAGTTTTTCCATTCTCTTCATCAAAAGAACGAAACATTCTCTTTTGTAATGTTTGAAGAGGGACAAATAATGTGAGAGGTTCTCGCTGGTTTCCCTGAATCCCGAAATGACCAAATCCGTCCGAAGAAACAGGGCCTGACAATTTACCATTGAAAGAGACAAATTTGTTATCTCGCTCGCCCGACAGAGGAGCATCCCTCGAGAAAAAGCTTGGTTCTTCAATACGTAAAATAATCCTGCCCCGCCCTGCCACCTTCAAGAGTTTATGTAACCGTTCATTGGCGAAGAAATTATCCGCTCCCCATTCCGGCCAATTTTTTTTATCCGCCCACGATCCTATTGGCGAATGTGCGATATCCGGCGCCAGTTGCCAAAAACTCTCCTCCACACCGAGAACCTGTACATTCCCCACCCTACCCGATCCATCGGGCAGAGAAATCGTTCCACGGGAAACCACAACCGGTGCCACCACAGTTCCACCTTCCAATTCCGTGGATATTTCTTTTGCTAACTCGTCACGAAAAAACCCGTCGGTTGCCAACAAGGCCATGTCTGCTTTGCCAATTCTCGCTTCGGCTATCTTAGATAAAGTAGAACGGACTGAATCTCCCACAGTCAATGCTCCAATCAGAACCATTGCACACAACGCGACACCCAATGCGACCCCCAAATTTTGCCTGCGAAAATAAAGGAGATTTCTGGCAATTATTTTCCAAAAACTCATCTTCAAAAATCGGTCAGTTTTCCCTCTTCCATCAAGTAGGTCGTCTTCATCTGGCTGGCAATTTCTGGAGAATGAGTAACCATCAAAAGAGTCAGTGCAAGAGCTTGGTTCAATTCAACCAATAATTCGATCAGTTTTTCTGAATTCATCTTGTCCAAGGCCCCGGTAGGTTCGTCCGCTAAAAGCAAGTCTGGTTGATTGATTAGAGCCCTCGCTACTGCGACTCGTTGCTTTTCACCGCCTGAAATTTCGGCCGGCCGATGATTCACTCGGTGGGAAAGTCCGACCTTATCCAATAGTTCCTTCGCCCTTTTTTGCAGTTCTTTTTCCGTTAAGTTGCTAAATCCGGCCAATGCGGGAACCATTACATTCTCCATCACGGTACATTGAGGTAGCAGGTGATGAGATTGAAATATAAACCCGATTGATTGATTACGAAATTCAGACGCCTCTACCTCGGTGAACTTTCCCGTCGGCCGTCCATCCACATAAACTTCTCCACCGTCGGGTTTATCAAGAGTACCAATCAAATTAAGAAGCGTGCTCTTACCCGACCCGGAAGGTCCAACAATGGCCGCCGATGAACCCTTGGGTATTTCCAAATTGACTTCGCCAAAAACATCCACTTTTTCTTCCCCTTCGGGAGACGGGTACGATTTTGATATATTAGTAAGCTTTAAAAATGTTTCCATAAATTGATACGTTTAAATTGATTCTATTCCCATCTTTTTGCCTTCATTTCAAAACGGGGTAATTTTCCTTTCTCCACTGATTGAACCGGAATGCGAAGAGAGAAAGCATCTTTTAGCTCCGTTTCCACTAATTTTGCAATTTCGGGTTCCGCCTCGATTTTAATTTTTATTTCAACCATTGAACCAGTATTTTCTTTGTATACCCGATACTCACGAACTTGGTTAAATCTTCGAATTACCGCGTCCACGGATGCCGGGTACAGATTTACTCCGCGTACCACAACCATGTCATCCGTACGCCCTAAAATTCCCCCAATCAGATCAAATATTGGATTTCCTTGCTGGTCCATTCCGGTTTCCAATCTTACCAAATCACCCGTTCGGTAGCGCAAAACGGGACAGCCAGTTCGTCCAAGGGTGGTAAGAACGAGCTCCCCTAGTGCACCTTCGGCAACCGGAAGTCCAGATTTTGAGTCGATGACTTCTGGGAAGTAACTATCTGCGATAATACGCAATCCACCCTGCCCGCCCGGAATCTCATACGCCACCGGGCCCACCTCAGTCATCCCGTAATGGTCAATTACCTTTACCCCATGCCACTGTGTTGCGATTTTTTCCCGGAAACTCAGCTGACTTCCTCCCGTTTCGCCGGCAACTATGATCGAGCGTAAATGATTATCCGATAAATCTATTCCGGCCTCTTCCGCAACCTCAGGTAATCGAAGTGCGTAAGTAGGAGTGCAGAAAAGATGATCCGCTTTTTGCTCAAGAATCGTTTTTAGTCTCTGCTCACTGCTTTGGCCTCCACCTGGTATGCACAAGCACCCCCTCTGAGTAGCCGCATCATGGGCGGTCCAAAAGCCTAAAAAAGGACCGAAGGAGAAAGCAAAAAAACACTTTTCCCCTTTTTGTACCCCTGCATTTTCCAATACCAAATCCCAATTCCTCAACATCCATTGCCAATCACCTGGCGTGTCCAACCAGGTCATTGGGACTCCCAAAGTTCCGCTGGTCTGGTGGAAACGGGTATAATGATTCAAGGGATAGGTTAAGTTGCTTCCGTAGGGCGGATTATCAATCCGGTCCTTGGCCAACATATCCTTGGTGGTAAAAGGGCAATGCTCCTGAAACTGGACAAATCCATTCAGTTGACTCACATTCTTAATTTGAGGCCAATGAGATTGTTGAAAACTATTTTTTTCCACCAATTCACCCAACATAGCCTGAAATTTTGGCCAGCGAATTGTATCTGGTTGATCAGCAGATTTTAAATCAGCCGATTGTTCCATGGCTCAACCTTAGGAGGGTTTAGTCGCGACCGTATCTAAGGGCACCTTCGGCGGCTTGGGCGCATGCTTGGTAATCAAGTATCCACCAAGGGCAGCCATCGCAATCCCCAACACGAAAGGCCATTTCACATAGGACCAATTTCCTTCCTTAGTAGTGCTTACCACTGCATTGACCATCGGTGCACCCGCAAAAATAATCGACATAATGACCGGGACATAAGCAGGAGAAGACATTTTTCCAAAAGCGAGTAATACCCCCAATGCTCCAATTGCACCAAGAGTCCCCGCAATCAGTGACCACTGCCAACCCTTGGTTGGATACGCCCAAAAAGCAATATTACCCCCTTTAAGCTTAAGAATGATCAGAGGTGCGACCACAGCGGTGAGGAAGTATGCCAACCCGACCCATAAGAATGCCATGATTCGTCCGTTTTCTTTATCTCCCATATTGGTTGAGCCAATGTGCATACAAACACCATAGGTTCCCCAACAAACAACTGTAATTAATGCATAATATAAAAAATTCATAACAATCCTTTTTTCATCTGTTTTAAATATAATTTCACGACTGAACATTTATTTTTTCGAGAACTACTTCCGGAATCATAATCGGGGCCATTGACCCCGATGCTTGGTCGAAGCTAACACAAGCGGCTACGACTTCTCCGACCGCAGCTTTTACCCGTTTTCCGCTCTCATCCTTCCAAAATTGAAAGGCGTAAGAAATCGATTTATCCCGAATTTCGGTAATGATTAATTTCACCTCCACTTCCTCCTCAAAGCGAAGAGGTCTTTTAAATCGGCAGGATGTTTTGACCCGAGGCCAACCAAAGCGTCCATTCTCATCTTCCATGTCCACAGATAATCCCACGCTTCGAAGGAATTCATGTTCGCAAATTTCCATCCAGCGATAAAAATTGGTAAAGTGCATGATACCGGCCAGGTCAGTCTCGCTAAATTCAACGCGTCGGGTGATAGAAAATTCAATTGCCATGTTCTCAGTATTAGGAAGTCGCTATTGCAGGGGCGAGAATATTATCGACCAAAGATTTTGCCAGTTTTTCGTTGGAATACTTTTCTAAGACAACATCACGACCGAAAATTCCCATTTTTTTTGAACCTTCTGAATCTTTTAATATTTGATCGAGTGCAATGGCGAGGTCACTGGGATTATTATCATCATAAATAATTCCCCCACCCGTATCCTCCACAATTTCCGGAAATGCCCCACTTTTTGGAAGCACAACCGGAGTACCTGCCGCCAGGGCTTCTATTACATAAAGCCCAAATGCTTCGGGGTAGCGTGAAGGGACGGAAAACACATTGAGCCCCCTTAAGAATTTGAGTTTCTCATCGCGTTCAATATTAGGTCGAAAAATACTGCATGCAGAAAGACTAGCACTCTCGAGCTTGTCCTTTTGTTCCTGAACAAAAGGCTCATCTTCCTCTGTCATTCCACCTGCGATTTCTAACCGCAAGTCAGTATGCTTGCTAGACTTTTTTAAAATAAGAAACGCGTCGATCAAAATATCCAATCCTTTCAACGGACAAAGACGGGCAAGAAATCCAACTGTTGGGGGAGAAACCACGTTTTCATTACAAGAAAATCCGTCTGTGGTAATCCCGTTTGGGTGATACAGGACATTTGCCTCTTCCACCTCCAACCGGGTCGCCATAAATTCGCCAAAATATCGACTTGGTGAAATACAACCATTCAATTTCCTGACATCGCTTCTAAGAAGTTTCCAGGCTTGGTTTCTGTACTCTGGAAGTAGAGAATC
>JABGUO010000485.1 GCA_018646565.1 Opitutia bacterium
ACCATGGTCAGCCGAGATGTCGGGGGGACATGAGCGCTTCGGTTTCATCAGTATAAGCAGACCTTCACTCAAAATTCTTTTTAGGGGGTTCAAATATCCTCAATTATGGAAAAACGACGGCGCGACCTCCCAGTCACCCTCTATCGTATTCTTCTCTATCTCTCGAGAATGAGAGAACGCGGAGATGATTCTCGTCGCCTAATGCGTATTGAGCGTGCTGTTGGGGTTGAAAGAAAAGAACTACGGCTCCATCTTCAAAGAATGCATGAGGCCGGATATATCATTATTGAAGAACGAGAATCCCGGGGGCGAGGTGGTCATCCAGTACTTGTTTATTCAATTTCAGAAAATGGACGCACTCTTCGTTCCGATATTGGGAGATGGATCGATCTAAGTGTGCGAATGGGATACTATCCAGATGCATTCTTCTATCTTCCAAGTGACCAATAATTGCGGGTAATTTATACCGGTATAGAAAACCTCATCGGGTTAAGTACTCATGCTCTATCGTCAAATCATGTCCGGCAAAAAAGCGGTTGACAAGGTCTCGAAAGGCCTCACCTCCTTGATTGACGAATTTTCTTCAGCAGTGAAGGAAATGGTCAACGCAGGGGAAGAAACCGTCGTACATCTTGCGGTTGGTTCGAGTAGAGTCATCAAAGCAGCGATCAATGCGACAGGCGAAGTCACCAAAATCACAGTTGAAACAGCAGGTAATGTTGTTGGCTCTGTGGCGGAAGGTGTTGTCAAGACGGTCAGCCCAAAAGCTCGACAAAAGAAACAAGAAGAGGAATGAAAATGATAGGATTAATGATGAGAACAACACTAATCGTAGGTGCAATCACCTACGCTACCGGAGTAATGGAAAGCAGTTGGCGCCATTACTTTCACCGATATACGAATGAAGAGGACCGTGTAACAACTGGTCTGATTCAGGAAGTCAAAGTAATTGAAAACCCTAAACTCAAAAAAAGCCGAGGTGGTAAGAAGTGATTCCTATCCTTTTTGGAACAATTTTGACAGTTGGCCGTCTAACTGTAAATGCAGTAGCAATGGGCTCAGTAGCAGGCGCCTCCTATGGAATGGGCAGAAAATATGGGCGAATAATTTGTGAGAAATTAGATACATTTGAGGAGCGTGCTATGAGCATGTTTCAGGATTCTACCTCGGAATAATCAAGGGTAAAGTCTACCAGGCTCGGTATGGGCTGAGGTGAGGTTATGTTGGATACTATCTGGGCACAACTGAGATCACTGTTCGATTTGGAGAACCCTTTTTCGATTTATTTCTGGGTCATGGCAGTGTCACTTCTCATTCGGGGATATTTTGTTTTACTCCCATTACGCAGAATTTATCTAAGATACACGATTAAAATTAGCGAAATAAAAATCTTCAGAATACGATTGCGCAATATATTTCAAAACTTGAGGGTTTTCAAAAAAGAAACATCTGTCTCCGGCATAGAGGCATTCCTAATCCAAGAATCGATTCTAGCAGTTGCGCCAATGATAGCAGCGGCAACAATACGTCTCTTGTTGGGGACTCCTAGCGTGGCGGAATGGGATACAGCAAGCATGGTAGGGCTTATGATTGTCTTTTCAGTCTGGCTTCTCTTTAACATAAAGCGTTCTCTAGATATGAGAACAGCCTTAGCTCCCCTTGAAAGATTATACTCGCATCCAATTATAATGAACTCGGGCATAAATTCTGCAATCTGGTCAAGGCGCAAACTCGTACAACTATCTCAGATTGAAATTCCAGAATATATTGAAATGCCTGAAACCGATTTTTCACCTATGGTGCCAAAAGCAGAGGCAGATGGTAAGAGAAGATTGGACTCGGGGGCGATTTTGGACAATGTCAAACAGGTCGGTGGAGTGGTGAAGGTTGCAGTTCAAAACCTAGGTGTCAAAGCTAAAGAGTCAACAAAAGAATATTCTGCTCGTGCAACAGAAAAATTGGATCAGAAAGTCCAGCAACAAGTAGATGGTATCATCGGGTTCTCATCTTCACGTTTAATTTCATTTATTGGCAATTTGGTCCTAGTCTTAGGTCCGGTATTCGCAATATACATATTAAATTGAGGGGGAATGAATATTAGTTTTACACTTTCACAAATTGGGTTCTTGATACTCTTTCTTACTGCAACAGCGAGAGTAGTTTTACTCGCTATTCCTCTATTTAAATTCATTAAAATCTTTGACAGGAAATTGGTTGAAGGAAGTCGTCTTCTTTCAGCACTTGAAATTCCAGGCTTGAAACGTTTCATTCGTCATGAGGTTTTCTTAGGATTTTCTCCTTATTTGGTACTTTTTTTCTGTGTGAAAACGTTTGATCTATCTGATTACAACCTCGATTCCTTTGGAATTTTTACTAATCTTATGGTGATAATTATACTTGGCCTTTGGCTGACTCTGGATTGGTGGAGATCTTTCTCAATTTATGAGAAATTAAGCAAATTGTACAAAGAAACTGATCGTGTCCGAGGTATATCTGGTAGCGCTCTTGATGGACTCAGATACGCAGTTCACATAAGAGGAACCGTTCAAAAAACAGTTATGAAACTCGGGTTTAGAGCAATGGTTGGCATTGTAAGTGGTAGACTCAAGCGAAGAGAAAAAGAAGAAGGGAAAACCCCAACAGGGACTGTAGCAATAAGTCTTGTAGACCGTTTTATTAGTTTTCCAGAACGTGTTACTGGGAAACTGACAGACTGGGCTAAGACCGATTTAGATGACAAGTTAAAGAAAAAATTTGTGCGTTATTCAGATAGATCATTTCTTCGCCTCACAATCATTTTCTTGTGGGGTTTACTTCCCAGCGTGGTACTTACTTTCCTCACCTTTCTTTGAATTGAAATGCCGCCACCTTCATGCCCTGCCTGCTCGTGGACGAACTGAGGCACCTCCATGTCATTGCTCATCCTGATGCGTCACGGCCAATCCATGTGGAACGCTGCTGGTTTTTTCACCGGCTGGGTTGACGTTCCACTTTCAATCAAAG
>JABGUO010000486.1 GCA_018646565.1 Opitutia bacterium
CAAGCTGCGTGGAGAGGCAAAATTTGCCAAGGGCGCGAGTAAAGATGAGATCATTTCCACTGCAAAAGAACATGAAAAAGTACAGGCATTCACCAATGGAAAAGAAATCGTAAAAGAAATTTATGTTCCAGGTAAACTCGTCAACCTAGCAGTTAAAGGCTAGCCTACTTTCAATGAGTCGTTTCTTACCCGACAATTTTGACGCAAGTAAATCGCTTGCTCTTATAGCGGGAAAGGGAACCTATCCTATTTTACTGGCAGAGCGAGCTCGGTCTGCCGGAATTGCAGTCCGACTGATCGAATTGGGCGGTGAAACATCAGAGAAGTTAATTAACACCTTTCCTGACCATGAACGATCAGCCGTCAAGGTCGGACAGGTCGGAAAACTTCTCAAGGAATTAAAAAAATTCAATTCCGGCTATGCGGTAATGGCGGGACAAGTAAGCCCGGGAAAACTCTTTCGCGGATTACACCCCGATCTTAAAGCCATTCGTATGCTTGCCGGATTGAATCGCAAAAATGCGGAGACTATATTTGGCGCAATTGGTGATGAAATTGAAAAATCAGGTATCCACCTACTTGACGCCCGAGTTTTTATGGATGAAGACATGACCGAGGAGGGAATGATGGTCAAAGGGAAGGAAAAAATCGATCCCAAGCACCTCGCCCATGGCATTGAGGTAGCCCGCGAAAATGCCCGGCTTGATGTGGGGCAAGGAGTCGTGGTAAGCCGGGGTACGGTATTGGCAGTCGAAGCCTTCGAAGGCACAAATGCCATGCTCGAACGCGCCGGAACATTTGGGGCAAAAAACTGTCTTTTTGTAAAACTCGGCAAGCCTAGTCAGGATACACGATTCGATGTACCCGTCTTCGGGTTACAAACCCTGCAAGCAATGAAAGATGCGGGTATAGGTCATGCCGCACTCGAGTCAAATGTGGTGATGATACTCAATAAAATGAGTGTTTTGGCAGAAGCCAAAAAATTTGATATTGGTATATCCCATGTTCAATAACACCCAAAACAAAAGGTGACTTCCGTATTCGCCGTGCATCGTAAACTCAGTAACATGACCTTTTTTAGGTCCAGGTGGGTACCCTCGTGCCGCCCTTAGTCTTCCGATTTACGGCTTGACTGCAGACGACTGTCGATAGATTCCCGATTTTGTAGGAGTAAGGAAAAGAACCAAGAAAACTTCTCGCACGAAACAGAAGTCGGTTTTAATCTATATCATTTACCTTCGAGGTCAAGTTGGAGTTAACAGGTAGAGTTATCTCACCTTAATCTTTTAAGGTGTTACGAATGATCGTTGTCGAGCGAGAATATATAAAATCATACAGTTCACCTGGTTTCTTTTGTTGCCCTTCGATTGATTGTCTTAGCTTTTCATCCTGAATTGAAACTTGGCGAACAAGTAAATAACGGGATGAGTAATCTTCCAGTACCCCCGCTTCATTCACAAATCCCTCTGGAGTTTTTCGTTCTATTAAAATTCGACGCCCGCGATATTTCTCTAAGATTGGTTCCCATGCATTGGGAACAAGTTCTGTTAATCCGCTTCCGATTTCGTTCATTCGCTTATCTGAATTCTTTACCTTTCCGACAGAGGAATCTTTACTCATTGCACCCATAATTGTTTGGGCAGCTTGACCAAAAGCATCCCGTAACATATTGTAAATATTAAGTATCATCCTATAGATTCTTTGCTTGTAGGAAGGATTTCGTATACGTTCCAATTCCTCCGCCCATTTCACACCCGCACGGGTATCCACATCGGGTGCAGGACGAATAAAAAAGGGAATTTTATCTACCTCATTGGGGTGAATCACTAATGATTGAATATCTCCAAAAGATTTTGCTTTTGGACTTGGAAAAATTAATTCAATCCCTTGGGCAAATATTTTCACCTCTCCATGCTGCCATTTCCCATTCAGGTCTGGTAAAATCACCCGTGTACCATCTAATCTTTTTAAACAATGATCTCGTGCACGCCTTTTCATAGCAGTACCCAGTAATGCAGAAACAAATAAAAAAAGTAATGGTAACCAAAATGCAAGAGAGTCCATATATCATTTGACTGTGTAAAACTGGAGAGGAAAGACGAGAGAAATTTTACTAATGTCTTGCATGAATTGCATTCTATTGTTTGCATAAACATTCCCTAATTGTTTTAGTCTTGAAAAATCTGCCCTTACTCACCTGTTGCCTTGCTCTAGTTGTCTTCCTTATTGGTTGCTCTGAAGATACTCCGGAACTGGTAAAAGACAGTCCAAAACCTCTTGTTACTAAGCAGGACAAACCGGATGTTTCGATACAGAGCGATTTTGAATACCCTGATGTTTATGTGGAGGAACTCGATCAAACTCAAGAATTCTACAAGGAACAACATGAAACAAGCTTTAGCTTTGTTACTAAGAAAAATTGGTTTAGTTATACAGCATCTAAGGATGGTATTCTGACAAAAGTTCTGTTTTTTGGAAAACCCAACTTCCAACCATCCGATCACTATGGCAATTCAATGCATGGTTTCATTCGTGAAGGAAATCCAGACACAGGTGCAAAATTTGGAGAATGGGACCTATCTCGAGATGATATTGTCAACCAACTTTCAGCACAGGGAATAAATGATAGG
>JABGUO010000487.1 GCA_018646565.1 Opitutia bacterium
ATAGTCGGTAGTCAAGACTTCACCATCTTGGTCGTAAAGAGCGAAAGGGGGAAGCGTATCACCAACCGAACGAATCATACTATCTCCCATGCTCAAGGTATCTCGTCGCAACAATCGGTTAACATTATTAACTCGAATACGTTCCGATCGATCATCCGGCCAAACACAGCTAAGTAAAAAACCCGGTCCTCTTGCGGGAGTAAATGTTTTACGAGTTGAGGCTCGAAAAACCGATTTTAAAGTTAAAAGATTTAAGTCTCCTGGTTGAACCGCAAAAAAATGCTGAAAACCAGATACCCCGCCCCATTCTTTCTCAAGTTCTTTACCGCAGGCAAGTATTTCAACCTTCACCATACTGGTATTGACATCGACATCTAAAACCCTTCCCCGCACTTCATTTACTGCAAGTGTTGACTTGGCTGAAAATTGGCTTGGAGGACCTTTGCAACAGCAGAAAGCTAACGCACAGATCATAAAAACAACTGCCTGAGTAATATTCACAACCTCGTACTATTCAGCAACTGCACTGCAGGCAATTTCAATTACTCCAGAGAGTTCCATCTATCTAATTAATCTTTGCTATTTTTTGAACTTTTGAATTTTATTTAATAAAAACAGTTAATCCAACTGCACTCAATTATTAGCTCAGCTTTCAATGTCCAACATGCTATCTATCACCTTGCTTGCTTTTGTTTGCTAAATAATAATTTTCTATTAGAAATTCTACTGACGTGAGTCTAGGAAAACCAATACCAGCCAAGCCCCACCCCGGCTCGCTTTCAAGTTCGCCGGGTTTCTCTGTGCATGGTATGTATGAACTCACAAAACCTAGGCTTTCTTTACTTTCTGTATTTACTGCATCTCTTGGGTATCTAGTCCGTGAACCACTCCAAGCAGATTTAGCGATTTTCATCTCCCTTACTATTGGTACAGCATTGTCAGCAGGTGGTGCAGCCACGCTAAACCAATGGATGGAACGAAAAGAAGATTCCTTGATGGCTCGAACTGCCAGTCGCCCCCTGCCTTCTGGATTAATCAGTCCCGAATTTGCTCTGGTATTTGGTATTACTCTATCTTCACTTGGTCTTTACATTCTGTGGGTTGGCACCAACCCATGGGCGGCTATTCTCACTCTCGCAACCCTTATTGTTTATCTTCTCATTTACACTCCTTTTAAAAAAATCAGTCCCTATGCCATCGAGATTGGTGCTGTTTCTGGAGCCCTTCCTCCGTTGATTGGTTGGGTCGCTGCCGAGGGTGCCCCGACCACCTATGGTTGGATATTATTTGGGATTCTTTTCACCTGGCAACTCCCCCATTTCATGGCCATCGCCTGGAACTTCCGGGCCGACTATTCCAAAGGGGGATTCAAGCTTCATAAACTAGGTGATTCTGATGGGCGGGCGATTGCTCGCAAGAGTTTGGTTTACTCCATTTTACTCACCATCTTTGTTTTTTCTCCTTATTTCTTAAAACTCCAACAACCCCAACCAGGGCTCTTCTATCTTGCCTCATCTGTTATTCTGTCTCTTTATTTATTGTTCCCAGCAATTCGATTCCTAACGTCGAAAAACCGGGATCATTCTGCCAAGAAACTTTTCTTCGTAACTATCATATACCTGCCCCTCCTTTTTGCCGCCTTAGTAATTGACCGCTATCTTTGATTTTAAAATGATCTCACTATTTGCAAAACATTCAGTACTTCGGAATCTTATCTCCGGATTATTCCTCCTTCTCGCCGGAAGCTGTTCCCGTATCGATCACAAACAGTCTGCCCTAGACCCCAAAGGACTCGTATCGCAAAACCAATACGATGTATTCATGCTTTCAGTCTGGATCACCATTTTTCTGTTTTGCACAGTAGGTGGATGCCTACTCTATGTTCTGTGGAGATACCGAGCTAAGAACGCAGAAGAAGCTAAAGAGATCCCTCCTCAATCTCACGGAAGTTCAATGGTGGAAACAGGATTGATTATCGCCTCTTCTATCATTCTTGTGATTTTAGCTGTACCCACTCTTCAGGGCATTGTCCTACTCAACCGCGTACCTGACGCCAATGATTCAGAATCTCTGGAGAAATTAGGTTTGGACCGCAGTCAAATTGACGGAGCCATAACTGTTAATGTCACAGGCAAAAGATTCTTTTGGGTATTTGAATACCCCCAATTTGGTATCGTCACTGCCAATGAACTTGTTTTTCCAGCCACCAAAGCAGTGCGTATCAATTTACGCACCGAAGATGTGATTCACAGTTTTTGGGTACCTAAGCTTGCCGGCAAGATGGATCTTATGCCTGGGCAGGAAAACTTCATGTGGTTTATCGCAGATCAGAAAAAAATAATGGGTGAGTCCGACGCTGCTACTGCCATGCCTGCAGTCCATGATGGCACCATGCGCTCGAAGGTGTTTGCTAAGCAAAAATTTACTGATGAATTCGAACCTGTTGGTGGTTTATTCTACGGTCAGTGTGCTGAATTTTGTGGGAATTCTCATGCATACATGTCTTTCCGTGCACTTGCTCAAACCGACGAGGATTTTGATAAATGGGTTAAGCGTTTTCAAAACGCGCAAAACCCCAACCTCCAAACCAAATCATACGATCCACAAACTTCATACAACAAAAACTCCTATGTCTCCTTTGCTGACAACAAACTAGGAGCCGGTGCAAATCGGGAATACCGTTCCGTCCGGAAAGTCTCGCTCGGTCAATCCCCTCAAGTTTCTCCGGGTGCCTGGGAAAAAGCCCATTCAGACGACTATGAGAAGGGTAAACAACTCTTCTCCTCCTTACAATGCGTGCAATGTCATGCAGTCAACCGGACTGGACTTGGAGCCAAGGGTCCCAATCTCACCCTCTATGGTTTAAGGACTTCGCTTGCCGCAGGTTGGATGCGTAATGATGAAGAAAGCCTTTCAAAATGGCTTAAAAACTCAAATGAGATCAAATTTGGAAACCTTATGTGGAATGGTGAAGGCATAGACGACCGTCACCCCCTTCGCAATCTTCAAGACGATG
>JABGUO010000488.1 GCA_018646565.1 Opitutia bacterium
AATTCCCTTCCTCATGAAGTTGGTAAACACTATTCCATATGCAATCGCCGGGTCTTTGAGCGAGGAACCATTGGCATAGGCAATTGGTTCAAGGAGTAGCCTTTTGATATCATCCCTGCCAGGAAAAAATTGTTCGAACAAGTCGCCAATAGTACGACCATCCTTTGCAAAATAATCCATTGTGCGTAGGTGCTCAAAGAAATCCTCTATCTTACTGCGCGCCACTTGAAATGAATCTTGCAGAATTTGCGTAAAATCTATCCGGTCGAAAGTTGTCTTAAGATCATACTGTGGATTTACAAATCGGATATTTTTTAATTGAACAATTGAATCCGCGATTTCTTTAGTCCAATACCTTCGGCATGACTTGATCATTCCCACGGGAAATCCATGAAGTGAAATATCAAAAATATGCCCCCCTGCTCTCTTGAACCATGTTGCTAAACCCCCGAATTGGTAGTGGTGTTCAAGCAAAAGCACGGAGTGCCCTTGCTTGGCAAGAATGTTAGCTCCGGTCAATCCGCCAAGACCACTCCCCACTACGATAACGTCGTAGTAATCTTTAATATCTCGTAATGAACGGTTGGGCATGGGACTAACCTATTCAATATGATTGCGGGGGACAAGTTCTGAATATTATTAGTCTCTTAATTCCGTCCAACTTATAAAGAATTCCTCTGGCGTTTGATTTTCCGGGTCACCGGGTGCAACTAATGTTTGAAGTGGAAGTTGCTTTAAAATCATAATGTCTTCCTCCGTTAAATTACTTTTTGAAATTACGAGCTTTTTCAATGGTAGAGAAAGGAGTGGAGCAAGATCGATAAGTTTCAATCCTGCAATATTTAACTCCACGATCGGGCAGTGAGAAATTGGACTGAGTGATGTAACTGGCGATCCAGGTAGGTGCAATATCTCGAGTGGGCAGTTTGAGAGGGGGCTTAAGTCTACAACTTGAGTCGCTCGCATTTCTAGTTTCCTTAACGGACATGACGAGAGTGCTTCCAATGACTGAACAGAGGTTCCGCTAATCACCAACTCTTCCAAGGGGCAATCTGCGAGGCTTGATAAATCTGATATTTCACATTTAAACAGATCGACCCTCTCTAATGGCTTACCTTTTAATGATTCCAGAGATTTTTCATCTACGCGGGTATTAGAGAGATAAATAACCTCGATTTCGCACGAATGAAGGAAATCGAGAGATTGAACTACAGTTTTGCGCAGTGAAAGTTCTTTTAATGGGTGACTAGATAATGAATTGAAGTCGGCGGCCGATACTCCATCCAGGTGTAACTTCATCAGGCTAAACTGTTCCAATTGTGAAAATGTCTTTAGTTTGGACTGCGAGAACCTGAGTCCCTGTAGTTGAAAAAAAGAAAGATGTTCCAGTAGCGGTTCTCCCGGGTAATCAAAGTCGAATTCAATAATAGGAAGGTGGGCGATGTGAGCAAGAGACGGGTGAGTACTGCTCAATAGTTTAATTCCGACCCCTCCAGTTAATAGGTAAACTTCGTTTTCGTATCCCTTCTCCCTCAGTTCTAGACTACAGGACTTACATATATCCTGAAAAGCAGGTGGATGATCCCGTCTTTTTTTACCCCCATTTATTTTTGATCCGCCGAACATGGATCATTCAGTATCGTATTTATTAAAATCAATCAATCTTTGCTGATCAATAGCTTTACAGTTGTAAGATGTAATAAAACCATTACCACCATAGTAATGCCCTTATGGATGTACATTACTGGCTGGTTTCTTTTATTGATTAATACCCTCTGCCTAATTCGATTGGGGATATTACCAGTTATATTTTTTGCTAAAAACTATGCTCTTTATCACAAAATATTTTGGGTCTCGTTATTTGTATTTCTAGTATTTACGGGGAGCGAGATAATGCTCTTTAGGATACTATTATCTCTGGGACTAGAATGAGCCTTCCTACAAACGTTTAATTTTAATATTTCTAAACGAGACCGGATCATTGTGTCCTGCAAATCCGAAGTGACCTTCTTTTAATAAAAGCCCAGGATGCTTTGAATCTCCCATGAAGCTCCCCACTTTTGATAAATCTGCATCCAAGATCAAGCTACCGTTTAATAATACGACTATCTGAGAACCAATCACGGTGACCTCCTGCTTGTTCCATTCCCCCGTCTTTTTAAGGAAACCACGACGGGCTGGTGATATACCATAAGCAGATCCATGGTATTGCCTGGGGTCGAGCTTCGTGTATTTCTTGTGATCGTTATCGAGTACTTGAAGTTCGCACATTCCACTGGATGATGCATTTCCTTTTCCCGGATAACGGATTGCCAAACCATTGTTTCCGCCAGGGGGAAGTTTAAATTCTAGGCTAACAATAAAATCCTGGTACTTTTCTTTCGTGAAAATAGTCCCGCCTTTTCCCTGTTTACATTGAATTGAACCATCGAGCACCTGGTAATGACTGGTTTCCCCCATCCATTTATCTAAGTTCTTGCCATTGAATACGCTTTTAAAATCTTCCTCGTCACAGCAACTCGAATTTAATTCTTTTATGAAAATATTTCTCCACATTATTTCCCCGCCATGAGTTTGAAGTTGGATGGGTCCCTTGCTGGTAAGTGGTTTTCTATTTTTGATATTGGTCTTACGATCCCAATAATTAGTTAGCGGTGCACGGTGCACTACCAATTTGTCATTTAACCGAACCGAAACGAGGTTGCCCGTCATTGATATGTGGAAGTGATTCCATTCCCCAAAAGGTTTATCTGCATAAAGCAGAGGATCTCGTCCCCTTGTCCCAGCAGGACCGTTATTCCATAGTCCTCCCGAACCCTTATCTGCGCCCAGTTTCCATTTCCCTCCCTCTTTACTGGTATCCCAAATTTGAATTTGGGGGACACCACGAAGATAAATTCCACTGTCTGCACCTGCAACTGTCTTGTATTCAAGCATCAATTCGAAGTCACCGTAATTTTTCTCGGTAGATAAGAATAAGCCATGACCGTCATTAATTAAAATGCCATTCTCCACACGCCAATGTTTATGAATGTCTTTTTGACTCGCTTCCCATTTAGCTTTGAACTTTTCCTGTGGGAGAGATAACCATTTGCTTGGATCTTCTGTCTTGAGTCCCCACCATCCTGTTAAATCTTTACCATTAAAAAGAGAGGTGAAACCCTCCGGTGTAGTTGTCGCAAATGCAACGGTGTTAAAAATAAATAGAAATAGGGCTGTTTTCTTCATAGTATTTAAAGTCTAATTATATATTACACAGATGAATCTATGGAAATTATTCAAGTTTAAAACCAGAGTAATCAAAACTTTATGCAAGGTATAGAAAGTCTTTTCGATTTTTAGAACCTCACGCAGTCAAGTATCTACCAATTTCTTGGCGTATTGCCGTTACACCAACCAAAACTAACATAAATGCCTTTCAGTAAGGTGGAATTTATTCAACACTAAGAACTTCAACATTTGATTCAGGCCGTTTTATTTTGTCTGGGGCGACCTCATCGAAGCATTTAATTGCAACGATATTAAGCTGTAAGTAATAAACCTAGCACTTCGCAATTTTTCCAAATCTTCATCATGTAGTACCATTTTATGATCGAGCTTTTGTATAATCAATAATGAGGTATGAAGAGATTTAATGTTCTGAAATGCCGATCGATCGTACTTTTTATCGTTTTGCTACAGTCTGCACCACACTTTTGATAGGGAAAAATAATCGAAACCCCGGGACTCGTTTTTATTATAGATGGTGAAAGAAATCTAAGAGGATATTTGCCTAATTGCCTCATAGGTTGCGATCCCCACTGAAACTGCCAAATTAAGCGAGCGTAACCCATCTTGGTATTTTGGAATTGTTACTCGATTATTTCCTGCCCATTCGTGGATTTCCTCGGGTGCACCCTTCCCTTCATTCCCAAACAAGAGACCATCATTTTCCTGAAACTTGGTTTCCCACAGTGTTTTAGTTGCGTGAGTACTAAACAAGTGCAACCTGGTAGGTCTTTGCTTTGAATTAAGAAAATGTTCCCAGTTTTCGTACTCAAATACTTGAAGCGTTTCCCAGTAGTCCATTCCAGCACGCTTTAAGTTTTTATCATTAATCTGAAATCCCAAAGGGTGAATGAGGTGAAGCCGGCAACCTGCAAAAGCACAAATCCGACCAATACTGCCTGTGTTTTGTGGGATCTCCGGGCAATGTAAAATTATATCAATCACCGCTTAATTGCATTCTTGAGTGCTTGATCTGCCTCTCTTTGTGCTACCTGTTTTTTGAGGTCTTGCCTTTTATCCCGGAGGTTTTTTCCGGATCCCACTGCAATTTCGCATTTAATGAGTGCATCTTTAAAATAAAGTTTTAACGGAACAATTGTCTTTCCCGCCGCTTCCACCTCGACACGCAATCTTTCTAGTTCTTTCCTTTTAAGTAAGAGCTTTCTTGCCTGCTGGGTTGGATGGTTATCTTCGCCACCAAATTCATATTCTGCAATGTGTGCATTAAAAAGAAATAACTCATCTTTAACAAACCTGGCATATGATTCTGTGATTTGTGCCGCTCCTGCTCTTATTGATTTAACCTCTGTTCCACATAAAACGATTCCCGCTTCATACCTGTCTTCTAAGATAAATTTGTGGCGAGCCTTTGTGTTAGAAAGAACAGGCAATTCGTTCGAGCTTTTCTTTTTTTTAGACACGGCACAGTTAGGTGATCCCTTACACAGTAAGGGACTGAGTTTAAAAGAGCAAACGAATGATTAAGACTCGCTGCTATCCTCTGCCCATTCTTGGTAGGAAATCTTTCCTTCGATAATTTCCCGAAGTGCAATATCTTCCGGTTCCAATTTCTCTAATGATTCAACTAATGGCTTGTTACCAAATTTAAGTTGCTTGGATCTGCGAGACACCACATTGATAAGTGCGTTAGGATCGGTGATGATCTTTTGGGCTTCTTTTAAGTATTCGTCTCTCACGGTATTTGTCTATTGGGTCAAAGGTTTTGGAAAAGTGGTATAATGAAATTAATAACAATAATTGCAATGAATTTTTATTTTTATGAAAACTAATGTAGGAATCGGTCTTACGACATGCCCAAATGCGCTAAATGCAAAAATGATCGTACGAAGTTTGTTGGAAAGCAAAATAGTGAGCTGCGGACAAGTAGAAGGACCGATTTTATCCTTCTACACATGGGAGAATGAACAAGTAGAATGTGAGGAATGGAGGGTTGTCTTGAAATTCAAGATTGAAAACCACCGTGAGGTACTAAACCAAATCAAAACTCAACATGAATACGATGTT
This sequence comes from Opitutia bacterium, assembly GCA_018646565.1. Classification (GTDB taxonomy): domain Bacteria; phylum Verrucomicrobiota; class Verrucomicrobiia; order Opitutales; family Seribacteraceae; genus Seribacter. The sequence goes on from JABGUO010000488.1 coordinate 5,293, forward strand.
CCTCAATGGGTGTATTGGGAATCATCAAGTTCGAAAGAATATGCACAATGGATCTACGATCCATCGACATGATAATTACTCCTCAGGTTTAGTTTTTACTAAAGAGACTACACGGTCTCCCTCTTTCCACTGGCCGCGCTTTCTCAAAAGTTCAACGCGTTCGAACCGTTTTAGAACGTTACGTTTAACTGCTAATCCTCCAGGAGGCTTAAAACTTGGATGTCTGCTCATAAGTTATAGTAATGTAGCATTTTATAGTTATGTAGCAAGAAAAAAGCTTGAGGAATCGTGTACTAAGCAGGGATTCCGACTGGTTCAGGGCCATGACCAAGCTCATCATCTTTGGATTTGGCGTCCGATTTCTCGTCTTCTTTGTTCTCATTTTCCGAATCTTTTCCCTGTTGACTCAGGGGAGCCGATTTTATGATCGGAGAAATGATTTCACCTTTGTCTAAAATTTCGTGAATATGTTTGCCTTCGATTGTTTCGTGTTCAAGCAGTGCTGCCGCAGATTTGTGCAAAGCATCTAAGTTCTCGTTCAAAATCTTCATGGCACGAGTGTATTGAACATCAATTATCTCTTTGATCGCATAATCAATCTTTTGTGCCGTTTCTTCACTGTAGTTCTGGGCACGGGAGAGTTCTTTCCCTAAAAATACTTGGTCTTGCTTATCACCATACGAAATCATACCAAGTTCGCTCATTCCCCAATCACAGACCATGCTTCTGGCAATATTGGTTGCCATTCTTATGTCACCTGCAGCACCACTCGTTATATCGCCAATCTCAATCTCTTCCGCTGCAC